>NZ_CEYOSI010000102.1:0-11746 GCF_982879505.1 Candidatus Desulfolinea nitratireducens | reverse complement strand
AGGGTCCTTGGTCTTTTGATAATTAGCTTTCTTTGCAAAATTGTCGTATTTTTTCTAATACTTGGTTAAGACTTTCTTCTACTTCATGGTTTTGAAATCGGATAACTGTATATCCAAGCTCTTCCAGATAATCTGTGCGTGCACGATCATATGCTAATTGCTCAGGTTCAAAATGTTGGCTTCCGTCGAGTTCAATACATAGCTTTGTTTCTGCACAGTAAAAATCGATAATAAAACGAGCGATCGGATGCTGGCGACGAAATTTGTAGCCTGATTTTCTGTTGCGTAAATGTTGCCAGAGCGTTTTTTCCGATGGCGTTTGTGGTTGACGTAACTCGCGTGAACGTTGCCGAATGATTGGATGGATACGGTGGCGTTTTTCATTCATGTTGTTATTATTTCTCGCGATGATTTCACCCTCACCCTGGCCCTCTCCCTGAAAGGGAGAGGGAACAAATCCCTTCTCTCCAGGGGGAGAAGGTTAGGATGAGGGGAGTATCCTTTTCATTTCCCGACGAATTTCTTTTCGTAACTCATCGATCTTTTTTCTTTCGCCATTTTCCTCGTAATACCAATGATCCCAGCCATTACAGGGGGCATTTTTGAGATCCTTCCCAAGTTTATGAATCGAACCGACATTCTCGCCGCTTTGGATATGTCCATTTGCCAGGATCGTGGCGTGGATATTGCTCCGCTCTCCAAACCAGAGACGCTCGCCGGGATTCAGGCTACCGTTTTCAAGCAGCATGCCAAAAGGAATACGCGGCTCTGTTTTTTTTACACCCGCCAAATAGACATCTTCATCGTAATCAGTCTGGGGGATTGCGTCTATACGAGCCCGTGCAATTTTGACATAGCTTTCATCTCGCTCGATGCCGATCCAATTGCGATGCATCTTCCTGGCAACTGCCCCGGTTGTCCCGCTGCCAAAGAAAGGATCGAGAACTATGTCCCCCGGTTTTGATGAGGATGAAATCACCCGATAAAGCAAGGATTCGGGCTTTTGGGTGGCATGGGCTTTTTTGCCATTGACCTTGATGCGGTCTTTCCCGGTACAAAGGGGGATGACCCAATCGGAGCGCATTTGCTTATCGTCGTTCAATCCCTTCATCGCGTGGTGATTGAAGGTGTATTTTTCACCCTTTTTCTTTTGCGCCCATATTAAGGTTTCATGGGCGTTGGCAAAACGTACACCACGAAAATTGGGCATGGGATTGGTCTTGATCCAAAGGATATCGTTCAGGATCCAGTAGCCCAGATCTTGTAAGATCGTTCCAACCCGATAAATATTATGGTACGAGCCGATCACCCAGATTGTGCCTGTGTCCTTTAGCACACGTCGAGCTGCAGTCAACCACGCTATAGTGAATTGATCATATTCTTCAAAAGAGTTGAACTGATCCCAGTCATCATCCACCGCGTCGACCTTGGTCATATTCGGTCGCCATAAATCCTTCTCCAATTGCAGATTATAGGGAGGATCGGCGAAGATCAAATCAACCGAGTTCTCTGGGAGAGAATTCAGGCTCTCAATTGCGTCGCCGAGCAGGATGGTGTTGATTGGGAGTCGCAACTACATCACCTTGATAATACTAAGTCCATCTTTGCCAAGCGTTTCATTCGCTTCTTTGATCGCGCCTTCGGAACCAAGCACAACGATCTGCCCTGACCTTTTGATCTTGCTGAGCGAATTGGCAAAGTCTTTGAAGTCCTTTTGTGTTGTCGCCAGGACTTCGTTTCGGTATTGCTGGAGGAATTCATCACTGATTTGAGTCAGATATCGCGACATGGAGGTATATCCCTTTGCATCAGGCAGACGATAGGCGTCCAATCCGCCAATCGCGCCGATAATGATCTTGGCCAGCTCTTCGTCACTAAGTTCCAGCTCCTCCAGGAATTGAGCGGTGCCATCGTAATTTTCCAGCGTGGAGAGCAGATTTGGGTCGCGGTAGGATAAATAACTGAATAAGCCCGATTTCATGTCAAATACCGAGAATCCGCCGTATGCGCCACCCTGGACGCGGACCTTTTCCCAGAGCCAGGTCATGCCCAGATAGCGTGTGATTGCCGCGACTGAACCGCTCAGGTTATACCCAAGGTAGAATAAATTTGCGCCTTTCCCAACGTAATTGACTTGTGCCGGAATGGTTAGACCTTCATTCTTATTGCTGAATTCTGGGGACCATTTTGCGCGACGTATTTCGATTTTGGGCAGTGTTCTTATCACTCCGCTGATCATTGGCTGAATTTTTCGCCAGTCATTTTTTTCACAGGTGATATTGATTAGAAGGTTGTTTTGATTGATCAGCAACTCACGGACCAATTCCAGGTTTGCTAAAACGCCACTCCAATCTCCGTCAATTTTTTCAGCCAGTTCGCGCAAAAAGAATAGAAAATCAAGTCCTTCCATTTTTTCTGCCAGCCATCCTGCCTCATGAAATTTGGAGGTCAGCCGACCGTTGACAACCATGTGCCCCGATGGGATCAATGCCGATTCAATTCCCGCTTTTTCTTCCAGCACAATTTGCTTGAAGCGTTCGGCATCGTCCAGGTTGGTTTTCAACAAAACATCCTGGAAAATACCTGAGAGCTTTTCAGCCTGATCAACAGTTGATTTGCCACGCAAAAAGAGATAGGCCGCGCTTAAGTTACTTTCCCAAATTGTGGAGGTGAAAATATCCGGATAAATACCGCCGGTGTCTCGTCCTATCCGTTGTGAAAGTTTGACAAAATCCTGTGTATCAGTGCCCATCTCAAACAGAGCACGTCCAAGCAGAGGTGTGTATGGAAGCAAGTCTTCTGGGATGGAATGCAGGTCAAAACCCATGTCCATATAAAGAATGCCGTTGGTAGAAAGATCATGATGCAATATGGTCGTATCGTGAAGCGTTTCTTCAGACAAGGGGATTTCCTTCTGCAACTTGTCCAGGTCTTCGTGTTTTAGCATCGGCAGGGTAGCCAGCGCCTCCGGCGAATCCGGAGTATTTTGGATCTCGATTAGTTCTTTTGTTGCACGGATGACTTCTTCGATCTGTTCCGGGGACATTTCTTTTTGGATGGATGCCAGTTTTTTGCGTTCGGCAGTTTCATCGCGCTGGTTTAGCTCAGTATCCGGGATGAGCAATATTCGTGACTTGTGCTTGTTCCCGACAAAATGAGTTTGGATCAGGTCTTCGAAATATTTCTCGCCGGCATCCAGCCGCGCTTTGATCGCGTTCAAGGGGATTTCAAATGCCAACGGCGCAATGGGATCATAATCATAAAGCCAGAATTTCATTGCCCGCATCATGGCGCTTATGCCGCGCGGGAAGCCGCCAGTATTGTTCTCACGTAAACGGAATTCAACCGTATTTAATGAGGCTGCAATGGTATCTGGATCAATACCCTTGGTAGCCAAATCTGCCAGGGTTTTTTCGATGAGTTTCGCGACCTTATCTGCGTCCTTTTTGTTGATCCCTTTTAAACCGGTTGAGAAATACATTTGGCGGATGTCATCTTCAAGGCCAATCCCGGCCAGGTCTTCGCCAAGACCAGATTCGATCAAGGTTTTACGGAGTGGGGAGGCCGGACTTCCCAAGAGAATATGAGCAAGAATGCCGAAGGCCAATGATGTTTCCGCATTGCCCTGTTCGGGGAGTAACCAGTTCAGGGTCAGGTAGCTTTTTGCTTCAGCATCGCTGGCGGCATAGGGGACGGTACTCTTCTGCGGGGTGTCGCTGATCGGGTGCAGAGGAACCTCTGATTGCGCGGGAGCAAGCTCAAAATCCGCTAGATACGAATCCATCCGCCGCAATCGCTCATCAGGATCATCATCCCCGTAGAAAACGATCCGTGAATTCGAAGGGTGATAAAAAGCCTTGTGGAATCCAATGAATTCCTCATAAGTCAAATCGGGGATCACTTTGGGATCTCCACCGGAAGACAGCGCGTAGATGTGACCCGGAAAGAGCGAGAATTGGGATTCGTTGCTCAGAATGCGATTGGGGTCAGAATAGGCGCCCTTCATTTCATTGAAAACGACGCCTTTGTATATGATCGGTTTTTCAGGTTCCTCCAGTTCGTAGTGCCAACCTTCCTGGTTGAGAATATGTTCCTGGAGGAGGGGGTGAAGTGCCGCATCTACGTAGACATCGATCAGGTTGTAGAAATCCTGCAGGTTTTGACTGGCGCAGGGATAGAAAGTTACATCGGAGCCGGTGAAGGCATTGACAAAGGTTTGCAATGATCCTTTGAGTAGCTCAACAAAAGGTTCTTTAACGGGATATTTTTTTGACCCGGCCAGAACGGAGTGTTCGAGAATATGGGCAATACCATTGGATGATTTAGGCGGCGTGCGGAAGTTAATGCTGAATACTTTATTTTCGTCACCGTTTTCCAGAGAGAGTAACCCAGCGCCGGTTTTCACATGGCGAAAGTGCCGTGCCCTGGTGTTCATTTCGGGAATATCTTGCTCTTTAATCAATTCAAAACCATGAATGGTTGTCATCGGGTCTCCGTGCGATCTAATTTTATGAGAAATAACTTAGGCGATTTGCGCGAGGCAACGCTGGGCAAGGGTTGCGGCCACGTCCTGCCTGTATTCTGCCGAGCCCCAGGCATCTGTCGCGTCATGGCAGGCGTTTTTAGCAGCGGCTTCAGTACCCTCAGCCCCTTTTCCGTCCATCGCCAGGGAGGGGGATGTGCCCCAGCCACCAATGACGAGCCGTGTGCGTCCACCGGCCCATTGTGCCAGCGCCACACAGACGATTGGTTTATCAGCTTTTGTGCGAGCAACATATTCGTAGGCTGCATTGATATTTGTGGGAATGCTGACCTGTGTGATCAGCTTATTTTCAAGCATTTCTTCGCGTAAGGGCAGCAAATCGCCAAGTTGAACGCTTTCAGTCTCTTTTTCAGAATGGCTTAGGCTAACTTTTGCGTCCAAACCCATCATCATCATTGCGAATGGAGAGCGCCCATCGGATGCGACGAGCGTCCCAGCAATCGTTGCACTATTCCGTGTGTTTTGACTTGCTTCGTGCTGAATGGCTTTTTTCAGAGCCTCGGGTGTGTGGAGCGAATCAAGCAGGCTTTGCAATGTAGAGGTTGCTCCAATATCAAGCGCATTGCCTTTTTGCTGGATATTATTCAGCCCAAGAGCTTGGAGGTCAACGACAGCATATTCTTCCTCGCTGAATTGAGTCAGCTTGATCCCTCCGCCGAGGGGATAGGTCTTTGGTTGGGAGATCAGGGTCAGGGCTTCGGTCAAGGTTTTGGGCCGATGGTATTGAATAATCATTTTTTTGTCCTTAGTTCAGATGGTCTACTAGTCCGATTGGTCAGGAATGTCGAGTGCATATGGTTCTCTTTTTTCACGGACAGTTCTTGTTCTTGATTTTTTCAAATATCCAATAAAACATTGGTTTGTTTATTTGTGATTTAAGCCTTTTCATAGGCTTCGTTGAAGAATTTATTGGGAATACATTTTTGGTCGAAAGCTGTGTACAGTTGAGATTGCACTTCGGAGGCTGAGCGTTTTGCATAGCCGAGAAAGCGGCCAAATTTAGCCAGAAGTCATTTAGTAGGCAATAGTTGACATGGCCTTATTATACAAGACAAGCTGACTGATTTGACGATGATTTTGACCAGTTCGACCAATAGACCAATCAGACCATTTGACTAATCCGGATAAACTTTCCAGCCCAATTCTTCAAGATTTGCAGAATCCAGGGTTTCGTCAGGAACGTTGAATAAAAGGGTGGAGGCTTCAGCGAGTAATTTCTCGTCCGGACCATAAATCCCGGCCCAGCCCTCAGCAGTCCGTTTTTTGGACTTTCCGGCCTTTCCGACAATGCGCAGTGGAACGTTGATCGGTACATTGCCCCTATATTTGACTTCAATCTTGCCGGTGTACATGAAACGAGGTTCAGATGGATCTCCCATGAGGGCACGACCGCTCATTTCATCAAGCATGGTGGCCACGATCCCACCGTGGAGTACACCAGGGTAGCCCTGGAAATGGTCTGGTGCGATATAGATCGCTTCGATCACGCCGGGTTCTATCTGATAGATATTCAGTTTTAAACCAACTGGATTTTCTAGTCCGCAGACAAAGCACATTTTTGAATTTGGTTGTTTTATTTTGCTCATTCATCACTCCAATGGGGCATCAAAAGATTGTATTTCCAGCGTGTAGTCATTAGGGTCTTTGAAGAAAAAATGATAGATCTGATATTTTGGATTATACAATGGTGGCGCAGTGATTTCCACACCTTTTTTCTTAAGTCTCTGATACCAGCGAGCAACATCATCACTGACGAGGGTCAGGATGATCCCTTCAGCGTGGGGAGCTTCATCATGCGTACAAAAACCGAGGTAACTATTTGCACAGCTTTTATAAATCCGACAAGTTCCCTGATCGCGAACCATCGGAAGCTCAAGGATCCCTTCGTAGAATTGTGTGGTGCGATCCAGATTATCTGTGCGCAGAAAGGTGACACATTGGTCAAAGAGATTAGGTTTCATTCCGACGGAGTATAGCATAGCAATCTAAAAATATTTGCAAAGAGTTATGATAATGAATAGCGCCCTCTAAAAAGAGGGCACTATTGATCTGCATTCAGTCCTCGAATCTTGGGGAGTAACTCTACCAGGCGTAGGCCATTGGGGCTTCACCACCAGGTCCGGGGAAGATTTCATCCAGTTTTTTGAGCGTATCATCGTCAAGTTCGATGCTGGCAGCACGAACGGCGCTCTCAAGCTGTTCGATGGTTCTCGGTCCAATGATGGGGGCTGTGACGACAGGGTTGCTGATTAACCAGGCCAGGGCAACCTCCCCTGGGGGCAGACCAATCTCTTTGCAAAGGGATTCATATTTTTCAAGTTGATCGCGTTTCTCTTCAACTTGTTTGGTGAATTCTTTATCCTTCCGCCGACCGGTATTGAATTTTTCCAGCGCGCCACCCAAAAGCCCACCACCCAGCGGACTCCAGGGGATCAGGCCAAGCCCATACTCCCGGCAGGCAGGGATGACTTCCAATTCGATCATCCGGTTATCGAGATGATAAATACTCTGCTCACTGACCAACCCCATCAGGCTACGTTTGGAGGCTTCCTGGCAGGCAGTCGCGATATCCCACCCGGCGAAATTACTGGAGCCTACATAGACCACTTTCCCTTGCTTGACCAAAGCATCGAAGGCTTGCCAGGTTTCATCCCAGGGGCATTCATGGTCGACATGGTGCATTTGGTAGAGGTCGATCCAGTCGGTTTGTAAGCGCTTAAGGCTGCCTTCAGCATGTTTACGAATTTTATAAGCACTCAGGCTGCGACCATCACTGTTGACTTCCGCTAAATTAGCTTTACGATCTACGGGGTTATAAACCTTGGTTGCCAGCACAACAGCATCCCGACGTCCGCCACCTTGGGCGAACCAGCGTCCGATAATTTCTTCCGTCAAACCGTGTTCAACAGTCCAGCCATAAACATCAGCGGTGTCGAAGAAATTCACCCCTAGCTCCAAAGCGCGGTCCATGATCGCGAAGCTATCTTCTTCAGTTGTGTGCCATCCGAAATTCATTGTGCCAAGACAAAGATTGCTGACCAGCACGCCATGTTTTCCAAGTCTTTTATGTGAGATTGTCATTTTTTATTCTCCTCAAAGATAAATTTATTCTTCTCTGAATACCCCGTAGCTTGCTACGTGGGTTCCGAGCTTTAAGAAAAATCTGTACCCGTAGGGGCAAAATTCCGTAATACCCCGTCCGCTTGCGGCGGGGATAGGAATTTTGAAGATTTTTCAAATTTATTTACATAAAGAGTGGCACTATGTTTATTTTCGATATCCTGTTTTCAAAATCAGATTGCTTCATAGTCTCATTGAATCGGCTGGCTGCATCGAGGACTTTCGGTAAAAGATATATATCACCAACAGAATTCAAGAAAACATTCGGTCGGCTAAGCACCCAATGAACGAGCGTATCGATATGATCCTGTCTTTCCAGTGGTTTATACCAGGTGGCCCGCGTAGGTTTGTGATCTTTCCATGGTCCGCTGGATAGGGATTTGATCGTTTGCACTGCAATTTTTCGCTCCTGACATAGAGCGGTCAGTGACTCAAATTCTGAGGCATAATTCGGCTCCCCCATCAACTGTGGGTTATAGGGCAGCAAGACCGAATCGAAAGGAAAACGTTCCAGGCTTCGTTTGTGAAAATCGCATACCTGAAGATCATGTCCCGTAACGCCAAGATAGCGAACAAGCCCTTGTTCACGGGCTTCGATAAACGCCTCAAGAGCTCCACCGGGGCTCATTGCTGTTTGCCATTCTTCCTCATTGACGAGGAAATGCATCTGCCACAGATCAACGAAATCAACCTGCAGTCGTTCAAGTGAACGGCGTAACTCATCTCTTGCTTCCTGGTAAGTACGTTTCTCAGTCTTTGTTGCCAGAAAAAAATCCTTACGATGATCTTTCATCCAGGGGCCAATGCGTAGTTCTGCATCTCCATAGGATGCTGCGGTGTCAATATGGTTGATGCCATATTTCAAAAGCAGATCAAGTGTATTATCTGCCTCTTTTTGTGTGACCTGTCCTAGTGCAGCAGCTCCGAAAATGATGCGAGTGCTCAGGTGTCCGGTTTGTCCAAATTTTAATTTCGGGATCATTTTATTTCTTCCTTTGAATCATCGCTTACATATCAATTCCGATTGAAATTATACAATATTGTTTGATTTAAAGAAAAATGCGCTCTGGTTACCAGGAAGATGTTCAGTGACCAGAGCGCATTTCCTCGTACAGTGGGAGTTTAATTTTGTGCGAAAGTATCGATCAGTAGTTTGAAATTTCCGCCAACGGGATACAAAATCGGGCAGGTTGCACCGCGTTTGGTATACTCCGCAACTTTGGCGCGTGCTTCGTCCGGGGTGCCCGATGCTGTGATCTTGTGCACCAACTCAACGGGAACAAGGTGTTTGGCTTTGTTGATCTGTTCTTTTGTCGCTGGCCAGCCCAAAGTGGATTGAATTTCTGCGATCACGTCGTTGGATACCCCTGAGGCTTTGGCAATATGGGGTTGCTGGGCAAGATATTGACAGAGCAGTTCTTTCGTGTATTCAATTGCCTTATCGTGATCTTCATCAACGGAGCAGACGATCAATTGCGGACGATCAATATCATCGATGCTGCGGCCAGCTTTCTTGGCACCAGCAGCGAGCAAGTCCATGGCCTTATCATTATATTCCGGGGGGACGCAGTAATTCAGCACGGCGCCGTCGGCAATTTCGCCCGTCATCTCCATCATTTTGGGGCCAGTCGCCCCGATCATGATGCGAACTTCACGCGGCTCGCGGCGGCCATGCACGACATCCAATTCGATATTATCAACATGATGGAATTCACCATGATAGGTGACCCGTTCCAGGGCCAGCAATGGGCGCAACACTTCAATGGTCTCGCGCATGGCTTTTAGCGGTTTACGCCTTTCGATGCCGACGTTCGCTGCCAGGGGATCCCACCAGGCGCCGATCCCGCAGATCATGCGTCCCGGTGCGAGGTCGTCAAGCGTCAAAAATGTGGCTGCAAGCAAACCAATATTGCGTGTCCAGTTGTTGATCACGCCCGAGCCAATATCAATTCTTTCGGTTACTGCGGCATAGGCGGCCATCGGGACAATTGCATCACGTACCAGTCGTGATTCAGCCTGCCAAACAGCCTCGAAACCTTTTTCTTCTGCATAGCGGGCGTAGTCCAGTCCGTCTCGCAGATCATGAGAATCCTGTAAATAAAGTGCTACTCGTTCTGTCATGGGAAAACCTCCTGTAATGAATTTATTTCAGTAATTGGGGTGAATTATATTTTAAAATTAATCTTTTCAGCTACAAGTTCAAGATCTTCAGGCAAATCAAGATCCAACTCTATGGATGGGAGTGTGCAAATTTCCAGGCGCGCTCCAGCCTTTATGGCACGTTCGCAATGTCTGCTAAATGAATTTGGGCCAAAATCATACTCGATTATGCCGGCGGGTGAAATGAGCAGGGCGTTTGTTCCCTGTTTATGGCGATCAGGTGTGATGACCACTACGCGTTCATGTTTGTTGGCAACAGAAACCAGCTTTTGAATATCTTCCTGGGAGATCAGTGGCAAATCAGCAGGCAGGACTAATACCCCGCTGGTCGCATAGACCTTGGCTACTACTGTGGCTCGTTCGAGTGCGGTGTTTAGATGCGGAGAGCCATCTTCAAGAACAGTGCGTGCGTCAAAGTCACGAGCCACAGCCAGAGCCTGCGGGTCGCGGCTAATTACCAGAGTTTGTTCAATTTCGGGGGTGTTTTTAAGGATTTCCAGTGTATGTGCAAGAAGTTGACGGTTCAGTTCCGTCCGCTCATCTTCGGTTAGGGTTCCAGCTAAACGTGATTTTCCACGTCGTAAAGGCTTTACAGGCACGATTGCCCAAATAGTCATGAAATTCCTTTCAGAAAATAATGTTCACAAAGTCTAACACATCTTTGGCAAGACGATATCGTCCTTTTGCATCTTGCATGATCGTATCAGTGACGAAAGTCTTCAATCCCAAAGCCTTGATTGCTGGCTCTGTTTCTGCGTCGATTTGATCGAAAACCAAACCGCTTAGAATTTCCTGATAATGCTCTGCTATGGCCAAAACGGATGGCTGAATGCCCAGCTCTAAATACATTTTTGCAGCTGGACCTTTGAGCGCTTTCCCTCCGATAATTGGGGAAACTGCGATGATCGGCTTCGATTTACATGCTGATTTTATACCTGCTACCGCCAAAATTGGATCAATACTTACCCAGGGGTTGGATGGGCAAAAGACCACCGCATCTGCGTTTGCGATAGCTTCGATAACCCCTGGAGCAGGGAGGGCATTCTCGGCGCCCTCATAGCGAAATCCAGTTACGGTTGGCTCGCAGCCCTGATGGACAAAATATTCCTGAAAAGAAAGCTCTCCCTGCCCCTCTGTGTTTACAATTGTATGCAGGGAATCATCTGTCATCGGCAAAATGGAATGCCCTACACCCCATGCCTTGCAAAAATCATTTGTGATCTGCGAAAGAGAATCGCCATTCCGAAGGCGACGCGTCCGCTCCAGGTGGGTGCCAAGATCGCGGTCACCGAGGCGAAACCAATCAGGACCGCCAAGCATGGCAACATTATCGAAAACCTGCCAGCTTTCATCCAGCCGCCCCCAACCCGTAAGGGGATTTTCCAATCCCGCCAGGGTATAACAGACAGTATCCAGATCGGGCGAGATGGACAGGCCCAGATGTTCGAAATCATCACCGGTGTTGACGATGATGGTCAGGTTTTCGGGCAAAATAATCTGGGCTAATCCATGGGCCAGTTTTGCGCCACCCACACCTCCTGCTAACGCAATAATTTTCATATACCCTTATTCTTCTTTCAGAGAGAATAACTCAGTGCGGTTGCGACCATTCTTTTTTGCGCGATAAAGGGCCGAATCGGCAGACTTGAGGACCCCCTCAACAGTCTGGCCATGGGCAGGAAAGGTGGCAATCCCTGCTGAAAAGGTGATGCGCAGGATTTGGTTTTTACGATGGAGTAATGTAAATTCTTTTAGTTCTTCGTGCCATTGACTTGTACGCATGAGCGCATTCTCGCCAGTAGTATTGGGTAATATGACGATAAATTCATCTCCTCCGAAACGGCAAACGATGTCCTCCAGTCGAGAGGACTTTGTGAGCAATCCTGCCAGGCTACGCAAAGCGCGATCACCAGTGGCGTGCCC
>NZ_CEYOSI010000101.1:0-11755 GCF_982879505.1 Candidatus Desulfolinea nitratireducens | reverse complement strand
GTTTTACGGCAACGAAATTGTAGCCAAAGAGAACATACTTGTCAAGTATTCTCAGAGTTGAAAATATAATATATCCCTGGTTAGGCTAAACCACCGGGCGAACGTGCTTTCGAATTGCTACAGGAAATTCGAGAGGGTACGCCCTTTGGCATTCGCACCACCAAAAGCGGCAATGGGACGAGGTTTCAAAAGACGCTCAAGTGATAATTGGAGCACTCCCAATTAATCATTGCTTTTCTTCAAAGTTTCCACTAAAGCTGGCACAAAGGTTCGACAATCCTCAACAATGCCATAATCTACCTGCTCAAAAACTGGTGCCTTGGCGTCGTTGTTTATGGCAATCATTACTTTTGCGCCAACGATGCCTACCATATGTTGCAACTCTCCTGATAAGCCCACGCCGATATAAAGTTCTGGACTTACCATTTTTCCACTTTGGCCAATCATGGTTTCCAATTCAGTCCAGCCTTCATCAACTGCGGGCCGGGTAGAACCAAAACCGGCGTTTAACACTTCAGCCAATTTTGCAATTTGCTGCCATCCATCTTGATCCTCAGCTCCGGCTCCTCCAGCAACAATCACTGATGCAGTTTCCAGAGAAACACCTTCGGGCTTTTCCACTACAATTTCCAAGGTTTGGACACGTAAGGGAAATTTTTCAGGGAGATCAATTGGGATTATGTCACCTATATTGGTCGAATCCAATTCGGGATTTAAAAAGACACCCTCGGCTACAGTTGCCATCTGAGGGCGTTTCTCAGGGCAAATTATGGTAATCATGCCACCATAAGCGGGGATTTTTTGTTCCAGAATGCCTTCGTTATCAATAAGAAGATCGATGCAGTGAGCAGTCAGACCGGTTTTCAGTTTCGCGGCGATCAATGGCGCCAATTCTCTGCCCATAAAGGTAGAGCCAAGCAGAAAGATTTCGGGGCGATGTTCAAGCAACAAATTCACAATGATTTCTGTATAGAGCTCGGCCTGGTAGGGATGAAGAGAATCTGAATCACCCAGATAAACTGAATTTGCGCCCGCGGCAATTAGCTCCTGAGCGCGTTCCGTCACATTTTGGCCTAAAAGGATTGCGCCAACTTTAGAATCAAGCTGATCAGCTAAATGCCGCGCTTTTCCAACAATCTGTAAGGAAACAGGTCGAATTCTTCCGCCTGCTTGTTCAGCCATCACGAAGACTTGTGTTTTTATCTTAGACATTGACTACCCCCGAATTTTTAAGGATTTTAATCAGGCGGTCAACCTTTTCTTGCAGAGATCCTTCCAATATTTCAACTTCTCTGCGGCTCTCCAAACGAGTCATCTCTGTAACGATGGTCGGTGAGCCTTTCAATCCGACGTTCTCTACCGGGACGCCGAGATCTTTAAGATCCCATGTGATGATTTCTTTTTTGCGAGCCTTAAGGATGCCAGAAAAACTTAGCGCTTTAGGTTGGTTCAAATTTCTTGTCACTGTCAGAACAGCGGGTAATTTGATTTTGACCTTTCTGTATCCATGCTCATAGTCCGCTTTTACAATCCATTCATCCCCCGCATTTTCTACGATTTCGTTTACCATTGTTACAACTGGCATATTTAGAAATGTGGCAATTTCAGGACCGACCCATTCTGTAGCCCCATCGCTGCTTGCCATCCCACAGAAGATCAGATCAACGGCCCCATTCTTCTCTATTGCTTTTGCTAGCGTATAGGCTGTAGCAAAGGCATCTGCTCCTGCAAAGGCGGGATCGGAGAGCAAGATGCCTTTATCCGCTCCTAATGCAAGGCATTCTTTAACAATATTCCCCGCCGGTGGTGGACCCATGCATAAAATTGTGATATGGGCATCATCGTTTCTTTTTATTTCCAAGGCAGCCTCTAAGGCATGGCTATCCAGGGGGTTTATCACCAGTGAAATATCCGAGCGCGGTAATGATTTTGTGACCGGATCAATCTTGAGCTTATCCGCGTCGTTTGGATCCGGCACTGCTTTTACACAAACAATAATATTCAACATCGGTAATACCTTGTTTCAATACCAGCCACCTGACAGTTTTTATTTTGGTGTTGGCCATGCAAACCGCCAGGTAACTGGTTCTCAAAATACTTTTTGTCTTGTTATGAAACAGCCCATCGAGCGACGATAACTTTCATGATATCCGAAGTGCCTGCCGAGGGTCCTAAAACATATGAATCACGTAAGAAGCGCGTGACGGGAATCTCTTCCATACAGCCATAGCCACCATGGATGTCTACTGCCATTTTTGCAGCTCTTTGGGCTGCCTCCGTTGTGTAGTACTTAGCGGCAGCAAACTCATTACTTGAGCGCCCACCCTGATCCTGTATAGCTGCTGCACGATACCCTAGCAGGCGGCCAGCCTCGAGGTCAATTTTCATATCCGCGATCTTGAATTGGATTGCTTGCAGCTTGCCAATCGGTTTTCCATATAGAATACGTTCGTTGGAAAATTTAATAGATTCATCCAGGCACGCCTGCTGTAAACCTAAGGCACAGCCTACCATCCCACCACGGCCAGCATCGCCGATTGCGGACATTGAAACCTTGAGACCTTTGCCTTCACCGCCAAGCACATTTTCAGCGGGTACCTCAACATTTTTCATTTCAATTTCACCGGTGTTGCAGCCTCTCATGCCTACCTTATGTTCGATGTGAGTGGGTTTAAATCCATCCATCCCTATTTCGAGGATGAAGGCAGTAAAAGCTTCAGGATTATCCTCATCCTTTGCCAAAACTATCTGAACGTCAGCGATATGTGAATTGGTGATAAAGCATTTTCGGCCATTCAATACGTAGGAATCGTTCACCTTTTTGTAAGTTGTTCGGGCACCTTTTGGATCTGAACCACCAGATGGTTCTGTTACGGCAACCGTTGGTAAACGCTCCCCGGTAACGAATTTTGGAAGATATTTCTTCTTTTGCTCTTCGGTCCCAAATTTCATGATCGGTTCGATACCGAGGCCAAAGACCTGGTACATCATCGCCGTAGCAACTGATACCCGGGCAATCTCTTCCAAAGCAATCAGGCGGCCCATATATCCCATGCCCAGGCCACCATATTCTTCAGGAATAGTTACGGCAAACATTTCTGCCTCAGCCAGTTCCTTTACCACCTCGTCCCAGCCCCCATTTGTTTCTTCCATCATCGGCACATGCGGGGCGATTTTTGTCTCAGCAAACTCTCTTGCTGCTTTGCGGAATAGTTCCTGTTCCTCTGTGAAAGTAAAGTCGATCATTTTGTTCCTCCTCCGTAAATAGGAAAATAGAATATATTTTGAACAATAATTGCTTATTGCTCGGAATTCCTTTTAGTGTAGAGCCTCAACGATCAAGGCACTACCTTGCCCGCCCTCTGCGCAAAGGGTTGCAAGTCCATACTTGGATGAAACGCCATTCTTATTCCGACGTTTCATTTCATGCAAAAGTGTTACCACAATCCGACATCCTGAAGAACCCACAGGATGCCCAAGTGCAATCGCACCTCCATTTACATTTACCCTATCCCAATCCCAGCTAAGTTCTTTGCCAACGGCAAGCACTTGCCCGGCAAAGGCTTCATTAATTTCGATCAAATCCAATTGCCCCAGTTCCAGATCGGCCTTCTCTAGTGCTTTGGGGACTGCGCCTACCGGAGCAATTCCCATGCGGTGCGGTTCAACACCTGCATAGCCATAAGAAATAATTCGGGCAAGCGGAGTGTAGCCAAGCTGATTTGCTTTTTCAGCAGTCATGATCAACATGGCACTGGCGCCGTCTGAGATACTGCAGGCGTTGACAGGTGTGACTGTGCCATCCTCTTTAAATACGGTGGGAGCATAACTGGCCTTCTCCATCGTAAGGCCAGGATTAATCGTTTCATCTTGCCTGATCAGAACATTCTCTTTATTCTTTTTGGTTATTTCTATAATAATTATCTCATCATCAAATTTTTTCTCGCTTTGGGCCTGCAAAGCTTTTTTATGACTCTGCACGGCATATTCGTCTTGTTGTTCACGAGTGAGATCATATTCTTCGACAAGATTTTCTGCAGTGCGCCCCATGATCTGGCCACAATTTGGATCGGTCAGGCCCTCCCATAAAGCATCTGTCATTTCTGAGTGGCGAAGTTTTAATCCCCACCGGGCACCCCTCACCAGGTAAGGGATATTGCTCATAGATTCGACGCCGCCCACGAGGTAAATATCACCATCACCAACCTGAATTCCGCGCCAGGCATTGACGATTGCATCCATCCCCGAATCACAATTTCGGGCCACAGTATATGCAGGTACTTCCTTGGGAATTCCCGCTTTTAGTGCAGCCACCCGGGCGATATTTGGAGCGTCGCTCGATTGAAAAACACAACCCCAAATGACCTCGGCTATGGTAGCAGGATCAATCTTGGTTCGTTTAAGCAGGCCGTTGATCACAATCTGAGACAGGGCTACCGCATCAAATTTGCGCAGCATCCCACCGTGGTTGCCAACAGGTGTTCGGACAGCATCTACAATAACTACATCTTGCATAAGAAATAACTCCTTTTCACCTATCTATTGGATCATCTCTTTATCAGGGCGAGGCAATAAATCAGCCTCTTCAATGATTTCTCCAACAATATCTTCCTGCCTGTAAGCCATCATATGGATACCGGCAACGCCTTTTATTTCCAAAACTTTTTGAATGATCTCAACACAAATCCTTTTTCCTTCTTCTCTTTGTTTCTTCTTTGGCGTTTTTCGCATTCGATTGACTAGGGCATCCGGGATGACAACTCCCGGAATTTTTGTCCGCAGGAACTCTGCTGCTAATTCAGAGCGAAGCGGCCCAACTCCGACAAGAATATAGCATTTCTCATGCAAGCCAAGCCTTCTTACTGTCTCCATATAGTCTTGAAAACGTTTGATATCAAAACAATATTGTGTTTGGATAAAGTCAGCGCCTGCTTCAATCTTCTTTGCAAGGCGCAAAGGTCTGAAATCAATGGGCTCCACAAATGGATTGACTGCCGCTCCCAAAAATAATTTAGGAGAAGCGGATATTTGTCTGCCACTTAAAAACACACTTTCATCGCGCATCGTTTTTGCAGTGTGGAGTAATTGAATGGAATCAAAATCAAAGACTCTTTTTGTTTCGGGTTGATCGCCGATGGTTACATCATCACCGGTCAGGCATAAAACATTTTTGATGCCAATTGCACTTGCGCCGAGCAAATCACCCTGGAGAGCGATTCGATTCCTGTCTCGGCAGGTCATTTGCATAACGACTTCGTAACCTTCATGGGCCAGAAGGGCGCATGCTCCAATACTGGACATATGGCAATTGGCTCCGGCAGCATCCGTTAGATTTAAGGCATCAGAAACTATTGCCAATTCTCTGGCTGCCTTTAAAAGGTCTTCCGGATTTGCACTATCCGGCGGACTCACCTCCGCAGTAACCGCAACCTGACCGGATTTTAGTAATCCTTCAAGGGTACTGCCTGATCTATTTTCCTTCATAACAGAATTTCAGTTCCCTTGGTCGGCTTCCATGCCGGAGGGGCACTGTTATCTCCACAACATAATTCATTTATAAATGCGGATTTGCCTGCAAAGCGCTGATTGAGCGGAGGCTGTATAAGATGAATCTCATTTCCATAAACTTTCATCTTGGTAGATCTCTCATATGCTTCAACCCAAATACAGATCATTTCTGGATCAACCTCACAAGTTTTATCGCTCCTGACACCGCCGCAAGGCCCATTCCGAAGATTTTTCGGGCAAGTCATCGGGCAGGTCATACCTGTAAAATGTAATGTACATTGGCCGCACATTTGACAATCAAAAAGCATCCCTTTTGATAACTTTTCAGGCAAGTGCATCCAACGATCTACTCGCTTATAACCAATTCTCCGGATCAATGGATCCGCAATCCTGAATATCTTTTCAACCAGTTGATAAGCTGTTTCAAGCCAATGTGGATGGTTGCGAAGGTTCCCGAAAATAGCCATATTCAGACCAACACTTATAAACCCGCTAAATATTTATCGCGGTTATCGACGAACGGTAAGGGAACAACGGTTGCGTCTGCTTTTACCTCTCCAAGGTCAACTTTCAGATCAGTTCCCAGATCTGAACATTCAATGCTAACCATCGCATAGGCGATATTCTTTTTCAAATCCGGTGAGTAGACTGCGCTGGTTATCATTCCAACCGGTTGGTGATTGCATTCGACAACCCAAAACTCGGCAGTTTGGGTGAGTGGCTCTGTGTGGATTTCCAGGCCTACCAATTTGCGTTTAATCCCCTCCGCGTTAATTTTCTTCAGCGCCTCTTTTCCAACAAAATCCACATCCTGATCTAGGTCTACAAACCTCCCCATCCCAACCTCATATGGATTGGTGCTGTCTGTGACGTCTTCCCAGTAATTAAGCAAGCCACTTTCGATCCGTTCGATCCAGCAGGGGGTTCCGGGCTGGATATTATAGGGTTTTCCAGCCCCCATGATGATTTCCCAGAGCTGGTCACCATATTGACCATCCTGGAGAAACAACTCATATCCACCCTGTTTACTCCAGCCAGTTCGCGCGAGAATAAAGGGGATACCGTTTAGTTCTGTTTCCTTAAACCAAAAATATTTCAGTGTTCGAACCCAATCTCCAAGCAAATCAGCCATAAGATCAAAGGATTTGGGGCCTTGTACCGCCAAAGGAGAAACATCCGGCTCTTGGATGCTAACCTGCATTTTGAGACCGGCAGCCAGCCCTTTTGCCCAGAGCAGGATTTCCCGATCTGCTACCGATAACCAGAATTTATTCTTCTCCAATCGCAAGGCAACCGGATCGTTAACAATCCCGCCATGCGCATTCGTAAGCGGCACATAATAGCATTGACCAATTTTGAATTTTGTTAAATTCCGAGGGGTTAGCTGCTGAAGAAATTTGAAGGCATCCGGGCCGGTGATTTCAACCTGGCGCTCACAGCCCACATCCCATAAAGTTACATCATTTTTTAAGGACCAATAATCGCTTAATAAATCTTTATAAACCAGGGGCAAGTACATATTATTGTAGGGTGTATAGGATTTACACCCATACCGCTGGGTAGCATCGTAGTAAGGCGACTGCCGGATACGATAACTATATAATCTGGGTTTCTGGCCTTGTTTTTTTGATTTCGAAGATTTTTCAGTCATAAGTGATTTTTTAATCTATACCTCTAATGCTTGATATACGGCTGTTCTAAACTCTTTACGAATAGGGTAGGTTTGTGAGGGCAAATACTGTGTCATCAGAATTGCGATAAGGTCTTCCTGTGGGTCGATCCAGAAATAGGTTTCTGCATATCCACCCCAACCATGATCTCCGACCGATCCCATGATGCCGGTTTGTGCTGTGTCCAACATGACGCCAAAACCAAGGCTAAATCCCATCCCCAGCATCGGTTCGGTCCCCTCAAAGGCAATCGGAAGCAATGCAGGTGGCAGGTGATTGCATGTCATTAACTCAATCGTTTTGGGACCGAGTAATCGGACGCCATTCAACTTGCCTCCGTTTAATATGCATTGGGCAAAATTCAGATAATCTGCAAGGGTGGATACCAATCCACTTCCACCGGATTGGTTTGCCACAGGAGGCAAATATACGCTGGAATCAGGCAAATCGAGAACACCAAATTCACTGTCCGATGTTTTGCCATAGAGGGTGCAGAAACGATCCAATTTGGAAGGGTCAATATGAAATGCAGTATCCACCATCCCCAAGGGATCAAAGATTTCCTCTTGCATGAAGTCTCCCAGCGGTTTTCCGGAGAACACTTCTACCAGATAGCCAACGACATCTGTTGCAACGCTGTAATGCCACTTTTCACCCGGATGGTACTTCAGCGGCAGGCTGGCAATTCGGTCAACCAACTCTGCATTTGTGATCTGCGTATTGAAAAGATCCGCTTCATCATAAAACTTATCCACAGGGGATTCTGATTCCAGGTGGCCTCCGTAGCTTAGCCCGGCTGTATGACGTAATAAATCCTGAACAGTCATGGGGCGGAGCGGGGTTTCTAAAGCGCCATCTGCACCCCAAACTTTCGCATCCTTGAAGGCAGGGATATATTGGCTGACTTCATCTGTCAGATTGAAGAGCGATTCTTCATATAGCATCATCAGCGCAACGGAGGCAATTGGCTTGGTCATGGAATAGATTCGAAAAATCGAATCCTGGGACATAGGGACCTTAGCCTCAAGATTTTGGTATCCGAAGTTTTCTAAATGCACAACCTGACCGCGCCGGGCAACGCAGGTCACCGCGCCAGCCAGTTTTCCACTTTCCACATAGCGATTAATGAGGCTGTTGATGCGGCCTAGTCGTTTTGTAGAGAAACCAAGCACATCAGGATTTGTCCGCTTCATTGGGTTCACACACCGATCCATTCAAGAAATCAATCAATCCTTAGGTTCCAATCACCAATCCGCCGTCAATGCGGATCACTTCCCCTGATATATAGCTGGCTTCATCAGATGCCAGGAAGAGATAGAGATTAGCAACTTCCTCCGGTGTACCCAGTCGTTTGAGAGGAGGCCTCTTCTTAAAAGCTTCCAGCACATCGTTGGGCATGGAAAGCAACATTTCGGTCAAAATCATGCCCGGGGCAACCGCGTTGACGCGGATATTGCTGCCTCCCAACTCGCGTGCCCAGACCTTGGTCATTCCAATTACCCCGGCCTTTGTGGCAATATAATTTGTTTGCCCATAATTACCATCCAGGCCTACAATCGAAGATGCATTTAATATAACTCCACCGGCTTGTTTGATCATGGAGGGTGCGACCGCCTGGGTACAATTGAAAACGCCTTTCAAATTCACGGCAATAACCGAATCAAAGGCCTCCTCAGCCATCTGTTTAACCAGCTCCCCGTTTTTTACTTTTACCAGAACGCCATCCCGGAGAATCCCGGCGTTATTAACGAGGATATCAACGCGTTCATATTTTTTTGCGACACTATCTACCCAGTCCTGTACTGCCTGCCGGTTTGTTACGTCGACTGTCTGGAAATCATGTTCAGGGCCGATTTCACCCAATAATGCCAACCCTAGTTCTTCATTGACATCACAAAAAGCCACCTTTGCCCCCTCTTCTGCAAAGCGCTTCACCGTCGCTTTTCCAATTCCCGCTGCTCCCCCGGTTATAAGAGCTATTTTTTGATTTAGACGCATTGACTTTTCTCCTGATTTACAGAGACTGACAGGGTTAGGGATAGAACTCCTGTCTATCCCTAACCCTGTTTTGTTTTACACTTAAGAATATGAGCCGACTTCTTTAGCCAACTGCATGAACCAATCAATTTTTTCCGGAGGCGCAATCGTTGGAACCTCGCAACCCGGTGCCAGAAGATAGCCGCTGTCATTGGTAGCTTTTTCGATGCATTCCTTGATGGATGCTTTCATTTCTTCCTTGCTATCAGCGAGGAACATTTCTGTTGGCACGTTGCCAATCAGGACGGCCTTCCCGCGGGTAACTTCAGCAGCTCTGGCTAGATCTGATCCAGAATCAACACTGAGATTACTCACACCTGTTTTAACCAAATCTTCGAGTATCGGATTTGCATTGCCACAAACATGAAGGCCAACACCTATTTTTTTGGCTTTGAAGTGGTCGACGATCTTCTTGTGGTATGGGAAGACAAATTCTTTATACATTTTGGGTGAAATCAGATCACAGGAGGCAGGTGCTTCTGAAAATCCAACGCCAACCCCAATTTCACTCAAGGCTTCAGTAAATTTAATTGTCGCCTGGGATGAAACCTCCATGAGCTCATGGATGAAGTCAGGGTCCTTAATTGAATCCCTGAGAGTATTTGTGGCGCCACGAAGTCCCATTGCTATTGTCCAGGGTCCTGCAATTACAGCAGAAACAGGAGCATCCTTGACAACCTTCTTTGTTTCAATGCAGGCGTCCAGATACCCTGGCAAACGACCATCTTTATGTGGGTCTGGAATTTGAAGGCTGCTTAATTTTCCTTTATCATCAGCTAAAAATTCTTTCGTGACCACGCTCATGCTATCGTCAGGATAACGAAGCTCATTTCCCATGGCCTCGATATCCATGCTTAAATCCCACATCATTATCATGATATCCGGCTTATAACGCTCATATGCAGCGATTTGAGCTTTGGCAAAGGTTTGTGAATTCTGAAGGAATTCACGGATATTAGCGCCAACAAGCTTTGCATTGCATGCTCCGGAGAATATATATGCAGGTATCCTGTCTAACTCGGGATCTTTATCTGTGAAAGTCTTTTTAAATGCTGCGGAAACTCTCTGTTTACCTAGAAATTCCTCTGTCATAGCTCTCCGCCTTCTTCCCAAATTTTCATTTGTTCCTGGTAGGTTTTTGGATAGGTTGCTTCAAAATCAAAGAAGCTGGTTATTGGGTATCGGATGCCTCCCTTGTGGGTCTTTACCAATCCATCGATAAGCGAGTCGGCTTTTGTGGGCGGAATAAAAAAGGCCATCTCATAATCTTGGGTCATTCCAAAAATCCTGTCGCCGTTGCCAGGCACAATATACCGGCATTCTTCATCTTGGATTGTGGTGATGATCGCTGAACATCCCAATCGTCCCATGGCAGATGATTTTATGGATCCACCTTCGTTATATAGAGCGCCTTGGATCAACCTCATGATTTGGGCTGGGTTGCCATAAACCATATATAGGTCGGGGTCAAAAGAGGCCCGGTTTAATGGTGCGATCAAAATATGACTATAGGTTCCGAAATCAAATCGGCTGATCAAATCCTCTTCCATTTTTCCGATTTCCTTTGAGGCCGTGAACATACCCGCAGCCATGCTCCCTTCGTTGAAAAAATCAATATTTTCAAAGAAACCGAAAGGTGCTGCACCGAGTGCACAACCCATATCCTCTTTACCCAGAGCAACGGTCCACCCATATTTTCGCGACATACCAATTCCCTGACAAATGGCTACTTTTTTACCCATTTGCTGAAAGGGTCGGCGTGTTTTTTCAGGAATTTCGTCTTCTGATTTCAGCATTTTAAATGCCACAGGAAAGGTCAGGGGTCGAAAATAGGTGGATAGTGCTTGATCCAATTCGCTTGCAGTTGCCATCTTAGCCTCCATATGTAATTTGATTGTGTTATAAGAGCTTTAGGTAACAAATTAGGGTATTAATCGATTTTTCCAGAGTTGTGGAAGATTTTTCAATTCCATACAATACTGATGCGCCCAACATCCCGGAAAATATCATTTCAGATACCATATCAGTATCTACATATCCTTTAAATTCACCGATTGCTTTGGCCTCTTCCAGATATCTTTTTAACATTTGTTTAACACCAACAAAGCCCTCGTTAACTTTTTTACATAAATGTGGTCGTTGGTCATCCAACTCCACAGAAAAGGTCACAAATATACATCCACCCGGAAAATTGTCTGAATCAATCAGATAACGATCTTTATAGTTTTCTAAAAATTTTATGATTTTTCCAACAGGGCTTTCTATTTCATCTAATCCGAATAAAATTCGAGCTCTCCAGATTTTTTGGGCTTCTGCCAGCACCTCATGAAAAAGTTCATCTTTGCTGGAAAAATGATTATAGAACCCGCCCTTGGATGAATTAACAGCTTCTATGATTTCGTTGATCCCAGTATTGATGTACCCTTTCAAGGAAAACAACTTCATCGATTCGTGGATTATATTTTCCCTAAGATCCATATAATATCTCGATAGTTGTGTTTTTAGTTTGAAGCAGCCATCGTATACTCTTGCTTAGCAAA
>NZ_CEYOSI010000100.1:9207-11882 GCF_982879505.1 Candidatus Desulfolinea nitratireducens | reverse complement strand
TGAGTTTATCTGCTAATTCGCGATTTCGCTAGATTTTTCAGCGAATGGACAGTATTTGCAAAATGTAAAAATGTATTATACAAAAATGAAAATAGAAAGGTAATGAAACATGAAATGCACTATCTTTTTGGGGATGGCCCTTTTGCTTTCCCTCACGCTTATTCTAGGGGCGTGTGCTTCTGGCGCGGCTCCTACTGAAATGGAGTCCGAACCCGTTACGCTCAAGATCGCCGTTCTGCCCATTATGGACGCATTGCCAATGTTTGTTGCTGAGGCAGATGGATTATTCAAATCTCATGGCGTGAACGTGGAATTTATTCCAGTCGCTTCTGCACCAGAACGGGTGCAAATTATGCAGGCCGGGCAGGCTGATGGTACCGTGAATGAACTATTATCGGTCATGTTTTTCAATAAAGAAAGTGTGCAATTACAGGCTGTAAGATTTGCACATATGGCAACCCCGGAACATGCCCATTTTTATATCCTGGCTGCTGGTAATAGCGGAATCACCGATGTGGCCGGGCTAAAAGGTGTTGAGATTGGTGTCTCGCAAGGAACGATTATTGAGTACCTGACATATCGCTTGCTGGAAGCCGAGGGTTTCACAGCGGAGGATATCGTTACTTTGGCAGTGCCCAGAATCCCCGATCGTCTGGCATTGCTCGACTCTGGTGAATTGAAATCTGGCGTCCTCCCCGATCCGCTCGGCCCCCTGGCAGAACAATCTGGTGCGATCACTGTGCTGGATGATCGACATGCACCAAATTACGGTGCCAGTGTGATCTCGTTCCGTAAAGTAGTCATTGATGAGAATCCTGAAGCCGTAAAAGCTTTTCTTGCTGCTATTGAAGAAGCAGTCGAAAAGATCAATACTGACCCTGCCCAATATGCGGGCTTGCTGGCCGAGAAAAAACTTGTCCCACCACCACTAATGGAAAGCTATCAAATTCCCACCTTTCCGACAGCAGGAGTGCCAAGTGAAGCCGACTGGCATGATGCTCTCGACTGGGCCCAGAGTCAGGGTCTGATAGACATTGATATTGCCTACCATGATTCGGTTAACGCAGATTTATTGCCCTAATCTTCAGACCTGCGATAAAATGAAGAGGCTGGAATTTCCCAGCCTCTTTTTTTATGATGATTAAATTCAACGAACTCACTTTTGCCTACAGGGGCGCGACGCCCATCCTGCAAAGTTTTAACTGGTTTGTCCAGCCTGGCGAACGCTGGACTATTCTTGGACCCTCCGGCTGTGGCAAAACAACATTACTCTACCTCCTTGCAGGCCTGCGATTTCCAACGGGCGGTAAATTGCTCATCGATGGTGATCCCCTCACTCGCCCCCGCCCTACCTCAGGATTAATTTTACAGGAATATGGCTTATTACCGTGGGCGACTGTTCGCGAGAATGCTGAATTGGGGTTACGCGTGCATGGATTTTATGGTGCAGACGGGATCCACGCTCCGCGCGGCGAAACGCCGATGGATTTCAACGTGCTCCCGTGGCTCGAACGTCTCGGGCTGGATAGATTATCCGATAAATACCCCTCCCAAATTTCCGGGGGTCAACGTCAGCGGACGGCGATTGCCCGAACATTGGCGCTACATCCAGATCTGCTCTTGATGGATGAACCCTTTTCCTCGCTGGATGCTGTCAATCGGGCAGACCTGCAAAACTTGACGTTGGAACTCTGTGCAGAGGAAAAGCTGACTCTGGTTATGGTGACACACGCAATTGAGGAAGCCGCCATAATGGGAGAAAAAATTCTCCTCCTTGGCAATCCCCCAAACAAGAAACCCATCATTATTAGCAATCCAAATGCCGGAAAAAAAGGATATCGAGATAGCCAACCCTATATTGACTTATGCCATGATCTTCGGCAGCAAATGGAGGTCGTGTGAAAAAACGTGATGTATTTTTTGCAGGATTGGCGATTATTCTCTTCTGGCAAATCTCTGCATTGATCATAGACTGCAATATCATGCCTTCACCTTTTATAGTCATCCAAATATTCTTCAAGGAACTTTTTGGGGGAGATATGCTCGAACATGCTGCCGCCAGTTTATGGCGTGTATTGGCGAGTATGGTTCTCTCTGTGGCTTTCGCCGCTCCGGCGGGCCTTGTACTGGGTCAGTCAAAGAGGCTCAACCAATTATTTTCCCCCGTCATCTATTTACTATATCCGATCCCAAAGGTGGTCCTCGTCCCGATATTGCTACTTTTTTTCGGCGTTGGTGATCTATCCAAAATTCTAATCATCTTTATGATCCTCTTCTTCCAGATTCTGGTGCTGGTACGTGACCAGGCCGCATCGCTGCCGGTTGAATTGCTTCAATCCGTACGCAGTTTGGGAGCCGGGCGTCGTGCCCTCTTTCGCTTTGTCTACCTGCCTGCCAGCCTGCCTGCCATTCTGACAGCCTTGCGCCAATCAGTCGGGACGGCGGTGGCCGTGCTCTATATTGCCGAATTGATTGCCACACAACGCGGGTTGGGCTATTATATATATTTTAACGGTAGCACACTGCTGGATTATCCGGTCATGTATGCCGGAGTATTGGCAATGAGCCTTCTCGGGCTGGGACTCTACTTCGCTGTAGATTGGATGGAGCATCGCCTGTGCAAATGGCAGTTTGTGAAATAGCATTGCAAAGAAATGTTACTGCCATTTTTTTAG
>NZ_CEYOSI010000100.1:0-9197 GCF_982879505.1 Candidatus Desulfolinea nitratireducens | reverse complement strand
TCATGATCTCCCGAACAGTACAGAAGCTAAGTGACAATATTAAAATCAAAGGATATTCCCAATAATGGATCAATCAATTTCATCTCAAATTGCCAAATTTGTCGCTACAGAAATACTCAAACAACCCGGTCGAGAGATTTCCCTGGACGAGCCCTTGATCTCCAGCGGGATAATTGACTCATTTAGCCTGATGGATTTGGCGCTCTTTATTGAAGATACCTTTGGTGTACGCATAGAAGACACCGAGTTGAACGCAGAAAGCTTTGATTCACTCCAGCAGTTGTCAGATTTGATCACCTCCCGTTAAAACACAAATGACAACCCTTTCTGATATATTAATCAAATCCCGTCAGGATATTCCT
Organism: Candidatus Desulfolinea nitratireducens; assembly: GCF_982879505.1. Lineage (NCBI taxonomy): Bacteria > Bacillati > Chloroflexota > Anaerolineae > Anaerolineales > Candidatus Desulfolinea > Candidatus Desulfolinea nitratireducens. The sequence goes on along the minus strand of NZ_CEYOSI010000100.1, from coordinate 8,835 downwards.
GATCAAGTTGCCATATATTTGCAGCATGCGGGGCATGAAGATTTTTCCATCACCTATGAAGGTCTGTTTAGAAACGCAGCGGGTTATTCGCGCGTTTTTGAATCGCAAGGTATTCAGCCAGGTGAAGTAGTAGTTCTGATACTTCAGCATGGGAAGGAATTGATTTTCTCCTTTTTTGGGGCAATATTGCATGGGGCTGTTCCGTCCATTATGCCCTTTTTGACGGAAAAACTTTCCCCGGAACGCTATCGCGCTGATATGGCAGCGCTGATTGGTGTGACCAGGCCGGCCGGAATTGTGACCTATCCTGAATTCGAAGAGGAAGTTCGCGCAGCATTAGAGGAAGGTGATTCCGTGCGGAGGGTCATCTTGGCCGAGGAAATTGATCCAGTTGACATAGGGGATGCAAACATGTTATCTGGATTGAGGCGGGAAGAAGATGATATCGTTTTGCTTCAGCATTCATCAGGGACGACAGGTTTGCAAAAGGGTGTCGCATTGTCCCATCAAGCGATAGTAAATCAATTGGATGCTTACGGGCAGGCTTTGCATTTATCTAAAGATGATGTTTTGGTTTCCTGGTTACCTCTTTATCATGATATGGGTTTGATCGCCGGTTTCTTATTGCCTGTATTGAATCGCATTCCTCTGGTTCTGCTGTCTCCATTCGATTGGGTGCGTGCACCGTACCGCCTGATGCAATCTGTTTCGCAATATCGTGGCACGTTAAGTTGGATGCCCAACTTTGCCTATAATTTTTGTGCCCAGCGTGTACGAGAGCGTGACATGGAAGATGTTGATCTATCTTCCTGGCGCATGATTGTAAATTGTTCCGAGCCGGTGCGTTGGGAGAGTCATGAAGCCTTTTATGAAAAATTCAAGAAATACGGCTTGGAGAAAAGCGCATTACATACATCATATGCGATGGCAGAGAATGTTTTTGGCGTGACACAATCTGATCCGAGGGGTGCTCCTGTTGTAGAAATAATTGATCGTGAAGCCTTCCTGGGCGATCAGGTGGCTCGACATGCGGACGATGAACTAACTGGTCTAAAATTGATGTCATCAGGTCGAGTGATTTCAAACACGAATATACGTGTGGTGGATGAAGCCAGGCAAGATCTACCGGATGGGAACATTGGTGAGATAATATTAAAAAGCGACTGTATGTTGTCAGGTTATTACAACCGCCCTGGTATTACCGAAAAAGCATTTTCTGATGATTGGTACCTGACCGGGGATTATGGATATCTTTCCAATGGAGAATTATTTGTTACCGGACGGAAGAAAGATATGCTGATCGTTGGCGGTAAAAATGTGTACCCACAGGATATTGAGGAGATCGCTTATGAGGTGGATGGGGTTCACAAGGGGCGTGCTGTTGTCTTCGGGATATTTGACGAGCGCTCCGGTACAGAGGACGTAGTGCTTGTTGCTGAGGCGGATCTAAAGGATGATGCTGAACGCCAAAAGATATCTGATGCGCTTCGTCAGCATGTGACCAAAAATGCAGCTATTGCTCTACGTTATGTGCGGGTGGTAGGGCCAAAATGGATACTGAAATCTTCTAGTGGGAAAACTGCACGGTTGGCGAATAAAGAAAAATACCTGAAGGAAGTGTTTGAAAAATAGTATTAAGATGGCTTACATTTCCGAGATGCTTAACAGAAATGGCTGAGTGAAAATCTAAAAGATTTTTGCCAAAATTATCCCCACAAAAAACAAAATGCTATAAATTAACGCAATCTTCCCTGTTCCAGCCAGAGCGGCGTTAAGTGGACGTCCCGTCTCAGTTAACACGATCCGGGCAACTTTCCATGCAAACGGGATCGAGAGCCAGACAACCAGCGTCCACCCAGGAATGATATTTATCCGAACTAGAATTGGTAGTACAAGATAAGAGATGATGAGTAAGGCGAGATACTCTTTCCGCGTGGCGGAGACGCCCATCCGCACGGCCAGGGTGATTTTGCCAGCTGACTGATCAACCTCAATATCACGCAGATTGTTGACAACGAGAATATTGACGATCAGCAATCCAATTGGGAGGGACATCCACCATGCAGCGGAGGATGTTTTCAGCGCCTGGACGTAGTAGGTTCCCACAACGGCAGCAACCCCGAAGTAGAGGAAGACGAAAATATCGCCAAGGCCCTTATCGCTGATCGGGCCAGTGTAGGCAATTGCGGTGAGAATGGCGGTCAGGCCGATCAGCAGGATTGCCCACCCAGCAACCGTAATTAGATAAATCCCTAGTAATGCTGCCAGGGCAAAGGTGATCCACATCCCAAGCTGCACTTCTTTTGGCGTGAGCAAACCCGCCTGCGTAACACGCATGGGACCAAGTCTTTCTTTGCTCTCTGCTCCACGCAGATAATCGAAAACATCATTGGCAAGGTTGCTGCCAATTTGCAAAAGAATTGCTCCACTCAAGGCTGCGAGCGCAGGCCAAAAGGAAAATCCCCCATCATAAAAAGCCAGTGCTGAACCCGAAATCACACCTGCCCCGGCGGCGGGCAGGGTTTTGGGGCGAATAGCAAGGAGCCATATTTTGGGTTTGGAGAGATTTTCTTGATTTCCGGAATTCATAGGGTTAACCATATCAACACGAACTAGGAGAATAACCGAATATTGCGAATGGCTTTAGCTTTGTTCGATCAAAGTGAATCTGCCAAATCTGTGTAAAACAACGTTCTATTTTTTTCGCAATTCGACCAAAACACTTTCCAATTCTTCAGGCAAGGGAGATTTAAAAGTGCGCGCTTTGGTTTCATGCGGGAGAATAATTACCAAACGAGCGGCGTGCAAAAACTGGCGGGGAACTTTCACTTTTTGTTTACGATGACCGTATAAGATATCACCTGCAACCGGAGATTCTATAAAGGCGCAATGCAGGCGGATCTGGTGTGTTCGGCCCGTCAATATCGAAACTTCCAAGAGGGTGTGGTCTGCGAAACTCTCTAGCGTTTTATATTCGCTGATCGCATCCCTTCCTTTGCCCGGTGTGAGAATTGCCATTTTTTTGCGATGCTTGGGGTCACGTCCAATCGGGGCTTCGACTCGTCCCTTTGGGGTAGGCGGAGCGCCATCTACCAATGCTAAATAGACTTTTTTAACTGACCGATCCATAAACTGGGCTTGAAGCGATTGCAGAGCAGCATCATTTTTTGCCATGATGATGATGCCAGAGGTGTCTTTGTCCAGGCGATGGACTACGCCGGGGCGAATCTCGCCTCCGATCCCTTCCATCTTGGGGGCATGTGCGAGAGCAGCGTGAACCAATGTCCCGGAGTCGTGGCCCGCCGAGGGGTGAACCACCATCCCGGCAGATTTATTAATCACAATTACGTCATCATTTTCAAAGATAATATCCAATGGAATGGCTTCGGGTTGCAAATCTGTCGGCTGCGATTGCAGGATACGTACTGAGATTTGTGCACCTTGTCCTAGTTTTAGCCCCGTTTTTTTGGCGATCTCACCGTTTACCGTCACCAATTCATTTTTTATCATTCCCTGCAAACGGGATCGTGAAAATTCCGGCAAATTTTCGACCAGAAAGTGGTCTAGCCGCTCCTGTTGGGGAGAATCAAAACGAAGCTCGACCAGACGTTCGTCCATTAAATGGAAGCCTCTTCCCCCGTGAGTGATTCCCCATCCGATTCATTTTGCGGGTCACTTTCCCTCTTGATTTGCCTCTCGCGCCTTTCCATGATCCAGATTCCGAGCACCATCACGGCAGTGCCAACGCTGATGCTTGCATCTGCAACGTTGAAAACAGCAAAGTTGCCAATCGAGATCCAATCGGTGACAACGCCTTCAAAAAGCAATCGATCCGTCAGGTTGCCGATCGCACCACCCATTTGCATTATTAGAGCGATGCGGAGGAACCAATCGCCCTGCTCGATTTCGCGATAGAAGAAAAGGATGGCGATGATGACGACAAAGGCGAGGATAGTGAAGACGGGGGCCCCATTTTTGAACATACCAAAGGCGGCGCCGGTATTATGCCAATGAACGACACGGGCGTAGGGGGCCAGATTTTCCCAACCTTCAGGAAGCCACATGCTGCCAGCGGGAATATTTGTGCGAACGAGGCTTTTTGTCCATTGGTCGAGGATGACGAGGATACCTGCGCTAGCGAAAAGGGTTAAGTAATTTCGTAGAACTTTCAATTGAACTCCTTGCGATGGTCTTGCGATCTGAATATCTATATGCCGGTCAGTTGACCAAACAACCAGATGGACGACCAGGCTAGCCGACCATATATTTTACCCCAATGCAGAGAAAAAAATCCTTATTCCACCAAGGAAAAGGATAAAGGCCAAAACATTGCGGGTAATATTCCCCTCGAGTTTGCGGCTGCCAAACTCTGCGCCGATCCAGCCGCCGATGATGACAGCAATTCCCCAATAGACGGTCTGGGGTGGCAGGGTGAGGGAATTGCTCCAATCGCCAAACAGACCTGAAACCGAGTTAACCAGCACGAAAAGGATTGTGAGGCCTGCTGTTTCTTTAGGTGTTGCCCAGCCCATGATCAGGACGAGTGGGCTTAGGAAGATTGCCCCACCTACACCTGTTATCCCGGCGATAAAGCCGATCAGCGCTCCGCTTATGAGAGCTGCCCATAGTGGGGGTGCAATGACTGGTTTATTTTCTGCTGAGTGAGCAGTGATGAAGAGTCGGGTGGCCGCAAATAGCAGTAGCAATCCGACGATGCCTTTGTAGATGTCACCATCGAGATTAAGGCGTCCACCAAGAAACGCTAAGGGAATCGACGTGGCTGCAAAAGGCCAGAATAACTTCCAGGAGAAATGCCCGGCGCGGGAATATTTATAAGTCCCAATGGATGAGACGAGGATATTTAATCCAAGCGCAGTTGGTTTCATTACGGCAGGGTCAAAATTGAAGAGGCCCATCAGGGCGAGGTAGCCTGAGCCACCACCGAGACCGACGGAGGCGTATAGGGTGGATGTGATGAGGATGAGGATGGTTAGCATTGGTAGAATAAATTGAAGGGTTGGAAGAAAAAGGCAAGTAAGAAGGAAAATGTGATGCGTGAGGGAATTGTTCAGGACTTAGTTTTCACTTCTCAGTTTTCACATAGACTCTCGGTACTCGAGTATTGATATTGGTCAGAATCTCATAGGGAATGGTGCCTGCCCAGCGGGCAAGATCTTCGGCGGTGATGCGCTGACCATCCATCTCTCCGATCAGGACGACTTTATCGCCGTTGTAACCGCTGCCTTCCGGACCGAGGTTGACGACTATCTGATCCATGCAAATGCGTCCAACCTGGGGGACCTTAACCCCTTGAATAATGACCTCGGCCTTATCAGACATGGCACGGAAGTAGCCATCGCCATAGCCGACGGGAATAGTAACCACACGGACATTCTCGTCCGATTGCCATGTGGAACCGTAAGAGACGGGGTGCCCGGGCTGGGTGACTTTGAAGTAAACCACTTTTGATGACCAGGATAATGCCGGCTTAACTGTGACGGTGCGCTCAACCTCATCGGAAGGATACACACCGTATAGCAGGATGCCCGGTCGGACGATATCGAAATTCGCTTCCGGAAGCTGGAGAACTGCACCGGAGTTGGCAATGTGTCGGAGTGGGGTTGGGAGAGAATGTTTTTCGTAAAAATGAAGGACCTCGTTGAAACGAGCAAGTTGAAGCCGTGCGTGACTCAGATCTTCCGCATCCGAATTGGCAAAGTGCGAGTAAATGCCCTCTGTGAGAACATGCTTGCAGCCCAATGCAGTTTCCTGTAATGTGTGGGCACTGTAATAGTGGACACCGATCCGCTCCATACCGGTGTCGATTTTAAGATGGACGATGGCTTTTTTGCCGAGGTTTTCTGCAACCCGATCGATTTGCTGCAGTCTTTCGACGGAGGAGGCGGTCAGGGTGAGATCGTGTTTGATAAACTCGGGGATCTGCTCTTCCCAGATGCCACCCAGAACAAGGATCGGGGTTTGGATGCCCATCTCACGCAGGATAATGCCCTCTTCAAGGACGGCGACGCCGATATAGTCGGCGTGCGGGGCGAGGTGGCGGGCGACCGCATCCAGGCCGTGACCATAGGCGTTGGCCTTGAGAATGATCATCACCTTGGCGGGTGAAGTTTTCTCTCGAATGGCTTTCAGGTTTTGGCAAAGGTAATCGAGATTAACTTCGACGTGCGTGGGGCGCACACTGCCGCTGGCGTTGGTCGTGGGTTGCTTGAGTTGCATGGGTGGATTATAACGTAGAGTGGCGTGTGGAGAGGTGTAGAAGAATTGAGCGTTGATGCCTTTATTTATCTATCCAGATATTCCCACCATAATCATTTCATTAAAAGGAGACAGTATAATTTGTAGCCCTGACAGCAAACCACTAAAACCGATTACGGTAATAGTATTTCAAGACAGATCTTGTATCGAATTTGTAATCTTTTATGAGTTTTGCCGATATAATATTATGCAGGTAGCAATTTATCTGCTTTTTTTTAACGCGACAAAAATTAATTTATTCGAGAATATATAAAACGGGTGTTATATGAAAGTTCTCATCGTTCAATCTGAGATTGAATCAGAACAAACTCTTACCGATATATTCAGCAAACGGGGCGACGAAGTTTTCAGCACTTTAAATGTTGAGGATTCAATCTCCATTCTTCAAAGGGAAAAACCAGAATTGATGGTGCTGGACCTTCACATTTCCAAGGAGTTACTCTTGGATCTGCTCAGAACCCTTCAAAATAGATTTCCCGGAGTGAGAGTGATCATCTCTATTCGCTATAAAGATCTTGCGCGCGAATTGGATGTTAAAGGATTTGGGGCCAATGTTTTTTTGCGTGCACCTTTTACCATTTTTTGGGTGGAGAAAGCTTTAGAGAAACTGAAACATATTGACTCTGAAGATAAGAAAAACAGCAGAGGTATACAATCTGCGTTTCCAAAAATTCGTTTTTCTGTCCGCCTAAAGATCATTTTGCCATATCTTTTATTATCTCTGCTGCTGGCCATGGGTGTCGGTTATGTTGTTAGCCAGGCAGCTATCGATACAATTGAAAGGCGTTTTGTTAATAACCTGATCGAAGTTGGGAAATTGACAAATGCCTGGTTGGTAGAAGAAGAAGGCAACCGCCTGGAAACGATGCGGCAATTGGCCTTCACTGATGGTCTGGCAGAATCTGTTTTAGAAAATGATGCGGTAAGAACTCGAGAACTAGTATTAGGTTTAGCGATCAATAATCAAGAGGAAGCCATCGAAATTCTCGATTTGCAAGGGGTAGCCCTGATTTCAATTCGCCATAACGCTGAAGGAGGACCTGCATCCTTTGATTTTTCGAAAGGGGAAAATATTTTTGTTGAGGCAGATTTCGTTCAAAAAGTGCTTAGCCAAAGCTCTGATGATCAGGGAGATAAATTTGCCGGTCTCATTCAGGCTCCGTGGGGAAATTACTTCTATGTAGCGGGCCCAATTACCAATGAACAGAATCAACTTGTCGGCGCAGTGTTGGTGGGACGATCTGTCTCGACCATGATCCTTGAAACCAGAGAATTATTAATAGGCGATAAAAATACTTTTGCGCATGTATCCCTATATAATCCCAGTGGAATATCCCTGGGAACAACGCTGATCGATATTGATAATATTGATCTTCCTGGTGAGACGGTCACGGAGATCTTTGAACGGCAAGCCAACGAAAGTCAAACGCGACCATTGAATGTGGGCAGCATTAATTATCGTGAGATATTGAGCCCCTGGGAAGTGCGCGGTGGCCAGGATATTGGTCTGGTAGGAGTAGCTCTAGCAGAATCTTTTTTGGTAAGTCCAGGTCAACAAACCCAGGTGCAAATATATATTCTCGCTACCCTCGGTCTGCTCATGATCATTAGTGTTGGGATTCTCCTGTCCAGAAGAATCACGGAACCGCTAAATGAAGTTGTTGCTGCTGCTTCTGAAGTCAGCCAGGGTAAGTGGGATGTTGCTGTGGAGCCCAGGGGGAGAGATGAATTAACCGTACTGGCCCACACCTTTAATTATATGATCTCCAATCTAAAAGAAGGCGAGATATACAGGGATTTATTAGGGCGCACGATCACTCCCCAGGTACGGGATCAACTAAGAGGTACGATCGAATCCGGAAATCTTAAATTGGAGGGGCAAAGTACCATCGCGACAATGATGATCACCGATATCCGCAGATTTACAGTCATCTCAGAAAGTGAATCCCCAAAAACCATTTTGGAATGGCTCAATAAATATTACGGGGAAATTGTCCCGATCATCAACACAAATGACGGTGTGACCAGTGAATTTATCGGCGATTCAATCATGGCATTTTTTGGGATCCTTCCGCTAACCCTCGATCCATCAGAAAGTGCGCGACAAGCCTGTATTGCAGCGGTTGAAATCCTTAAGACTGTTAATGCAATGAATGCAAAACGCCAGAAAGAGGGCATCCCCCCTATGGTAACCGGCATTGGGATCAACACGGGCGAGGTCGCTGCGGGAGGTGTCGGCACTGCCGACAGGCTTCACTATACTGTGATTGGGGATGCCGTCAACATCACCCAGCGTCTTGAAAATCTGACCAAAGTACTTGGTGAGACCAGTGCCATCATCAGTGAGGGCACATACGAAGCCCTGGGAGTTTATCGAGAGAACTTTAAACTCTCCCCAATGGGCGGTCAAATATTTAAAGGAAAATCAGATCCAATACAGGTTTACCGGTTACTGCCCGAACAGGTTGAAAATTAACCCCTGCATAGATAAATAACGATAACGTGTGTGTCGAAAAATTATTGAATATAATATTAGACCTCTTGCATAAATGCTCCCGG
>NZ_CEYOSI010000099.1:0-11884 GCF_982879505.1 Candidatus Desulfolinea nitratireducens | reverse complement strand
CCATTTGAGGTTTTCCCACCCACTGCGGCAACCATCTGTTCAGGATTTCAATCACCGGAACACTTAGCCCAATCGTCAGGACAGAGATCCAAAGACTATCAAAGATAACCAAAGCTGTAGATGCTTGATGCCCCAGCCATCCAACTATATGAGAATTAAAAAACGACATAAACAAACTATTGGTTCCTAACAATATTAATGTGTTTTTTCCAATATAATCCAGCCACCTGCTCCTTGGGATAAAGGATGCCAGGAATATTGTTGCCAATATTCCTGAAAAAGCTGAGAGAAAGAAGTATAAATTTCCATGCTCTGAAGCTTTTAATACCACCACAAAGGAATCAGATGGGCTATTAAGATTGACAGACCAGACCGTGACCCACCCAAAAAATATGAGCAAGGCAATCCGCAGGATTGGGTTTAATTCGACCAATTTCTTCATCCATCTAAAAGTTGAGTATCCCATTGCGTAAAATCCAAAAGCCAAAACAGATTCGTGAATATACCAAAAATTTTTAGGCAAGATATAGTACGCTTCAAGTTCAGGAATTGCCGTCAACACATAACCAATATATAAAAAGAAAGAAGAAAGAAGAATCCCCTGAAGAACAGTTTTTATTTTAGGGAGCAATAATAAGGCCCAAATTTCCACTACGAACAAACAAACCAAAAACCATAGAGTAGCGCTTATATGGGGTTTTCCTTCCAAAAGAAAGATCAGATTTTGGATCAAGAAATCGTAGTCGATCTCCCCAAATTTTACGTACAGGTACACTGGCCAAATCAAGAATGAAATTCCCAAAAATAGCAAAACAGGGAATATTCTTTTCTGAAACAAGACACCGATCTCTGTAAACTTCGAGTCTTTGTTATTTTTATAGAAGAAGCCTGAAATGAAAAAAAACAATGGGAGATGGAAAGCGTATATTAGCTTGTATTGAAAAAAAACCGCATCAGGACTAAGACGATATGTTCTCTGCAAAACATGACCATAATAGATCAGAAAGATACCGAAGACTTTAAGAATATCAACCCAATAATATCTTGTCTGCTGGCTTTGCATAGCTATATCTCCATCATGTCATTTTTACAAATTTCAAGCCAATAATGGGCAAACGCTTATTTGCCCTTCCACATTTTCTCTTTTTACTTCAACATCGGCATCTTGATCCCATGCCGCTTGGCCGCATCAATGGCGATATCATAGCCTGCATCCGCATGGCGGACAACCCCCATACCGGGATCAGTCGTCAGCACCCGTGAGAGACGTACGGCAGCTTCGGGCGTGCCATCTGCAACGATAACCTGTCCTGCGTGCTGTGAGTAGCCCATCCCCACTCCGCCTCCATGATGAAATGATACCCAGGTCGCGCCACCGACGGCGTTGATCAGCGCATTCAAGATCGGCCAGTCTGAGACTGCGTCGGAACCGTCCAGCATCGCCTCTGTTTCTCGATTTGGCGAGGCAACAGACCCCGCGTCAAGGTGATCGCGACCAATCACGATAGGGGCTTTTACGATGCCCTCGGCAACGAGTTTGTTGAAGGCCTGGCCTGCCAGCTCGCGCTCTCCGTACCCCAGCCAGCAAATGCGGGAAGGTAATCCTTGCACAGCGACTTTTTCCTGCGCCATCTTGATCCAACGGTGGAGATGTTCATCATCGGGGAAAAGCTCCAAAATGGCTTCATCTGTGCGGAGAATATCTTCGGGGTCACCTGAAAGCGCCACCCAGCGGAAAGGGCCCTTCCCCTCGCAGAAGAGGGGGCGGATATAGGCGGGCACAAAGCCGGGGAAATCGAAGGCATTTTTGACACCATGATCGAAGGCCTGCTGGCGGATATTATTGCCATAATCGAAAACTTCGCTGCCCATTTTCTGGAGCGCCAACATGGCTTCGACATGTTTCGCCATCGAAGAGCGTGCCATTTCTTTATATTTGGCAGGGTCAGATTCGCGGAGCACATCGGCTTCTTCTACGCTAATACCTGAGGGAACATAGAATAAGGCTTCATGTGCGGAGGTTTGGTCTGTGACCACATCCGGGATGATGCCGCGCTTTACGAGTTCGGGGAAAATATCTGCAGCATTACCGACCAGGCCGATGGAGAGAGATTTCTTGGCGGAAACAGCCTCCTCAACCAATTCCAAAGCTTCATCAAGGGTATCAACCACAACGTCCACGTAGCGATCTTCAAGTCGGCGCTGGGCACGGGCCGCGTCTACCTCCACACACAGACCAACGCCCTCGTTCATTGTGATAGCCAGAGGCTGGGCGCCGCCCATTCCCCCCAATCCGGCAGTTAATACAAATTTGCCAGCCAGAGAATTCCATCCGCGCTGACGCGCTAACGCGCCAAAGGTTTCGTAGGTGCCTTGAAGGATGCCCTGGGTGCCGATGTAAATCCACGAACCGGCGGTCATTTGCCCGTACATCATCAAGCCTTTGGCAGCAAGCTCGTCGAAATGATCCCAGGTTGCCCAGGCGGGGACAAGATTGGAGTTGGCGATCAGGACTCGCGGTGCATCGGTGTGAGATTTGAAAACCACGACAGGTTTGCCCGATTGAACAAGGAGGGTTTCATCTTCTTCGAGATTTTTGAGCGATTCAAGGATGGCATCAAAGGATTCCCAATTTCGGGCAGCCTGGCCGCGACCGCCATAGACGATCAGCTTTTCGGGTACTTCAGCAACTGAAGGGTCAAGATTATGCTGGATCATGCGGTAGGCGGCTTCGATAAGCCAGTTTTTACAGGTTAGTTCGGTCCCTGTTGGTGGATGGACTACGCGGGGTTCGGACATGGAGACTCCTGGTTGAAGGTTAGAAAGTTGGCATATTTATGGTTAAGAATAATTACTTGTGAATTGTTTTCTAACAACTTAATAATTCCACTTCTATTATACGACTAAAGAAAAACTTCGGAAATCTTGGAGACATCCGAAGTTTTTCTTATCCTTCTAGGTAATGGTAAAAAATGCTCAAAGATGATTCGTAATCCCTGTTTCTCTGGCAAAAGCTGCTGGATTGCAAATCCAGCGAGAGCATCATTTTAATTTGCCCATAAACAACTCTTTTTGACCTATCTCAGATTGCTCTAAGGAATCAGACGAATATAATCTATTTCAATCGTCGTTGCCTGATCGATTGGATCGAATCGTATATCTCCAATGATGCCTTTCCAGTTTTCCGATGCAGACATATCGACTGTATAAGTTATATATTCATCCGATTCATCAACATCGAAGGCTACAGAAGTTTCTTCTACATGGTATGGGAATTCCTTAGTCGTGAAGAAAAACTGCCCTGTACCGCTTTGCCCAGTCTTCATACGAATTTCAATTTTTTTATACGTGTCACCATTTATTCCGAGTGGGGGAGATGCCATATAGGGATCATTTCCCGTCGCCTGGATAATCAATGCGCTATTCTGGATTTCAAACGTATCCATGTGATATAAGGGTTTCCAGCCCTCAGCATCATCTTCGAATTCCCATCCATGAGACGGCTCCAACATCTGCCCGCTGAGCGTGACCGTCATACGTTCAAATTTCGTGTTATGCCAGCGAGTTACACCCACTGGGGTCGTGACGTAATAAATATAAAACGTTTCTGACGTATTGAGTGGGTTACCATCGGGAGCGATAATTGTAGGGTATGCCATTTCCCCATTAAACTCCATCAATAGCACTCGCGGCGACCATTGATAACCATCTTCGGATGTTGTTAAATAAAGTTGATAGTTATTCGTATCAGAACGAACGTGTGTCAATATCGCCATGATATAGCGATCAATGAACATATTATAAGAAATACTGAACCAATCTGTGGGAGGGTTGCCCGCTTCTAATGGTGAAGATAATCCTGAAATTCCCGGTTGCTGCTGTCCATTATTGTTATATTTAGACCAGGGCGTGACCATTCCATTCTTTGCAGCTTCGATGACTTCATCCACCGCTGCGGTCGCAACAGCAAGTTCAATTGTGTTTAAATCTTCAAGCCGATCGCGGAAATATACCAGGAACTGACCGTCTTTAATCGTGTACGTCGCTCCGCCCATGTCAGCACAGCAAGGTGCTTTTGCATCAGGAGGGGCATTGTTTTCTAGAATAATCCCCAGGTTTTGGAAAGTTTGTCCGTCATCTTGTGAAGCAGCAAGGCCAATTGATGCATGAAAAATGGAGCCATTCCCATTCAGATGCCGCTCTGCGTGATAGAACATCAACAATAACCCACTATCAGGGTCACGATAAACGGGACCACCTGAGGCGTAAGAGAATTCCGAGTCTACACCTGCGATAGTGAGTCTATGGTTTTCAACGATATTTCCCGGATCATCCAGTGTCCCAACGCTGACGGCTGAGCGTGTGCTGTTTGCCGCAAAAAAACGGAATTGTCCATCAAAGGGAACGAGACCAATATTTCCGTCTGGCCAGAAGAAAGTATCTGTCTTTCCAAGCGTGGCACGTTGTTGTTGTTCATAAATGGTTTCTGTGGATGTCGATGCAATTTCAGGGCTGTAGAAGGAAGTATCCACAAGATCCTGTGTTGGGGTTGGTTCAGGAGTGTTCGATGCCGTCGAAACAACCTCAGGTATGTTTTTTGGGGATGGCATTGTTGGGGTGGATGTGACGGGAGCACGACACGCACCAATAGTGAGTGTCATACAAAACAGGAATAACAGAAACCTTTGTTTACTAACTCTCATCACCTTTTCCTTTAAATACCCTGATTAAGGTAGAAATAATCTGGAATATTGTAGCATAATCAAGGTGTTTTTTTACTCTAATCTCAAGTATGTTCCGATTGACTCCCAGCCCAAATTAACCTAAACTCAAGCTATGCTTTCTCGTGTTTATTCCTGCGCTGTTGTTGGTCTTGAAGGTGTCGTCGTTGAAGTCGAAGTCGATACCACACGAGGTTTGCCTGGCACCGATATTGTGGGGCTTCCAAATGCCGCCGTCAAAGAGAGTCGCGAGCGTGTCCAGGCTGCTATCAAAAATAGCGGTCTGCCCTATCCCCGAAAACGGATCATCGTCAATCTCGCCCCCGCTGCCGTCCGCAAAGAAGGACCGACCTACGATCTTCCGATTGCGCTTGGCGTATTACTGATGCAGATGCTCGTCCCGCCCGATAGCATGGATAAAGCCATGGTCATCGGCGAACTTTCTCTGGATGGCACAGTTCGTCATTCGAAGGGGATCCTGCCAATGGCTGCCTCTGCCAGAGCAGAGGGATTTAAGCGGATATTTGTTCCCGAGGTGGACGCAGCGGAAGCCGCCCTCATCCCCGATTTGGAGGTGATTCCGGTACAATCACTTTCCGAGCTATACAGGCATTTGATCGGTGAAAAAAAGATCGAAGCCCAAACAGCTCTCGCTGTGGACAAAATCCCCATCCCCGGTAACCTGACCGATTTCTCCGAGATCAAGGGGCAGGAACACGTCAAACGAGCGCTAGAAGTCGCTTCTGCGGGTTCGCACAATATGCTTTTGATGGGACCGCCCGGTGCAGGCAAAACCCTCCTCGCGCGTGCCATGCCGAGCATTTTGCCCGGAATGAGCATTGAAGAAGCCCTCGATGTGACCCGGATCTACTCGGTCGCAGATCAACTCCCCGCCGATATTCCTTTAATGCAATTACGTCCCTTTCGTGCGCCGCATCATACCATCAGCCATGCAGGTTTGGTCGGCGGCGGCAATTGGCCCCGCCCCGGAGAGATTTCTCTCGCCCACCGCGGTGTATTATTCCTGGATGAATTCCCCGAATTCGGCTCACGCGTACTCGAAGTGATGCGCCAACCGATGGAAGATAAATTGGTCACCATCAGCCGTGCCCAAGGCTCACTAACTTTTCCTGCAAACTTCCAGTTGATCGCAGCGATGAACCCCTGCCCTTAGGGTTACATATAACCGACCCTTTTATTCCTAAACCTCCCCCGCCGTTTCCAATATCAACAATTCCATCGTCATTAAATAGGTACTGCCCTCGAAGCACTCCTTGAATTTCAAAGGTGCTTGCGTTGGCATCCAAGATGATTTTATCTACTATCGTCGTGATAATATTTTTCTGGACATCGAAGGGCGCATCAAAGACCAACCCACTCTTTTCAGCATTTTGGCAGATCATATAAATCTCTTGCTTCTTTTCTTCCAACTCTTCAGGCGACATCAATTTCTCAGTTAATTTTCTCGCTTCATCCTGCAGTTTATATAACCGATCTTTCAACGCACTTCTATGCTCAGAATACTCATCGGCGTCAAAAGCGTCCATGAGATAAGCCTTGTACATCTTCTCATCTTCTTGTTTTGCTTCCCGTATTTGTCTTTCGAGAAAGTCAATCTGTGCGCGGAGCTGATTATTTGTCTCTCCCTGATATTCCCTTTCCAAGGCATCAATCATGATTTCAGGATGGAGAAGAACTTCATAAATTGCCGTCCATACAGATTCGTCCAGTCTTCTCATAGAAGTCTGCTTCTGATCGCAGCCAATCTTCTCTCGTACCGCTTTTACACGATTTGCTCTGCCTGCGCAGCGGTAATTGGTTAGCACATACTCTTTCTCCTCACGTCTTTCTACTTTACGTCTACCAATATATTGATAACCACAGGTTGCGCAAATAACCAAGCCTGTCAACAGGAAAGGGTGTTTTGGCTTTCTTCGCCCTATATTATTTGCAACGAGCTGATTTGCTTTCTCCCAATCTTCCAAGGAAACAATCGCAGGCACAGGGACAACAATCCATTCATCCCTAGGGCGTTGTACCCGCTTTGCAACCAGCTTTTCAGTTGCCTCTGTCAGATTGTCTGGCTGTTTCTTTGCAGGCACCTTTATTTCCATCATCTGATGGGCAATAAATTCCCCTTTATACAAAGGTTTCTTGATAATTTTGGCAACCATTTTCGGTTCCCAATACTTAAAGCGTTTGGGCGGCGGGTACTTGCCTTCAAGCATTACAGCAATCCGCCGCATGGGATAACCTTCGATCACTTTTCTATAGATATAGCGGATAGGCTCGGCTTCGTCCTCACGAATAGCGTAGTGTGTATCTCGTTTGGCCGCTGGTCCTTCCTGTCCCATTGAGTCGACAAACTTATAGCCATAAGCTGCGACTTTTGCAGTTACACGGCCACTGCGTGCTTTGTGGAGATTCCCTTCCATCATGCGCTGCTTGGCTTTTTCCATATCATCCTGAGCAATTGCCCCCATGACAGCCTGCTCAATACGGGATGAAAAAGTTTTCCAAAAGACCACCTTCAGTCCGAACTGCTTCATCTCATCCAGCAGAAAGCCCTGATGCCAGTCGGCATTTCTGGACAGACGATCGAGGTGTTCAATCACCACAGCATGCGCGCTGCGTTCAGGATTGCGATATTCCTGTCTTAAACGGGAAAGATCCGGGCGATGAACAAAATCAAAGCCCGAATCATCATCAGCAAACACATAGCCCCAGGGAATTCTCAGTCGTTGCTTGGATGCGATTTCGTGAAGATGGGTTACTTGGCGAGGCAGCCCAGAGCGCCCATCCTCTGCCTGCCCGGAAGATGAGACCCGTAAATACCCAAAGGCTATTTCACCATTCGGGTGTCCAAGCGCGTCGTTAACTGAAAGGGCGTCAAAGGCTGACTTGAAAAAATCATGAATAGGCATCTTGTTCTCCTTCCTAAAGATCAGGACTTACTTTTCCAAGAACCTTTTGGGGGTAGTGGATATCGCCCTTTAATAATCCCGTCCAATTCGAACCAGCGCTCAACGGTATCCAGGGTAACTTTATTGACGACCGTCTTGATGATCCGCTTCTGGATTTCAAAAGGCGCATCTTCGGCTAAGCCATTCTCTTGGGCGGTCTGACAGATCAACAAGATGGTCTGTTTTCTAGCTTCAAAGTTCTCCGGGCTGATCAGGCTTCCGTTGAGTTGGGCGAGTTCCTGTTTGAGTTTCTCTGCCTTTTTTTTGACCAGCTTCCTGCGCTCTGCAAATTCAATTTCATCAAAGACGCCGGCCATATAGGCTTTGTAGAGTTTCTCGTCCTCGTTCTCTGCCGAGCGGATCTGACTTTCCAGAAAATCGATCTGGCGAGAAGTTTGCTCGTTGCGTTTCCCCATGAATTCCTTCTCCAAAGCAGTTAGCAGAATTTGGGGATCGAGCAAGACTTGACAGACAATATTCCAGATAGCCGGATCCAATACCTTGGAGGAAATTTGACTGCTGTCACACTGAACCCTTTCGCTAAAAGCTGGTACTCGGGGCGATTTGGCATTGCAACCATATCCGCTGGTAATCGTCTTCTCACCATCCTTGCGATGATATATCCTCCTGTGCCCCGAGTAGCTATAGCCACATCTGGCACAGCGAGTGAAACCAGTCAGCAGGTAATGGGATTTAGAACTGCGCTTGTTCGTCTTTTTATTTGCTGAAAGGATATTATTTGCCAGGTCCCATTCCTCCACTGAAACAATCGCGGGCACTGGCACAATGATCCATTCCTCTTTTGGACGTGCAACTCTTTTCTTGACCATCTTCACTACAGGTCCAGTCAGACTGCCCGTATTAACGGTTACAGGGACCTTCACTTCTGTTCTACGGTTGGCAGCAAAATCACCTTTGTAGGCAGGGTTTTTGATTATGTTATACAAGGCGCGCCCTTCCCAATTCGCTGCGTTTCTAGGTGGGGGATATTTTTCCTGGAGCATTCTTGCCAAGCCTCGCAAGGGATAGCCTTCAATAACCCGTTTGTAAACCAGACGGACGATTTGGGCTTCATCTTCACGGATGGCGTAGTGGCTGTCTTTCTTTACTGTCTCCCCTTCCCGCCCCTTGGAATCCACGAGCTTATACCCAAAGGCAGGCACTCTTGCGGTCACACGCCCGCTTTTGGCTTTGTGGATATTGCCCTCTGCCATACGGCGTTTTGCCTGTTCCATCCCGTCTTGCGCGATCGCACCCATAACGGCACGCTCGATACGGGAGGAAAACTTCTTCCAAAAAAGCGGTTCGACCCCATATTGTTTCATTTCATCCAGCAAAAAGCCCTGATGCCAGTCTGCGTTTCTGGAAAGGCGATCCAGGTCTTCGATGACAACAGCATGGGCAAGGCGTGCTGTTGATTTATAAGCCGTGCGTAGGCGGGAGAGGTTGGGACGGTTCGCAAATTCAAAGCCTGAATTATCATCGGCAAAGATATGCTGCCAGGAGATCTTCAGGCCATGCTCAAAGGCAATTTCGTGGATGTGCATCATCTGGCGCGGCAGCCCGGAACGCCCTTCATCTGCTTGCCCAGCGGATGAAACCCGTAGATAGCCAAAGGCAGGCTGCCCTTGGGGATGACCGATCATGCCATTTTTTGCCAGAGCATTAAATTCTGTTTTGAAAAATTGTGAAATAGACATCAGGGCTCCTTTTTTAGAACATCTGTGTCATTATTATAATATATAAACAATAATATCGACACAAGAAATCCATAGAGAATAAACGAAAAGGAATTTGCTTTTGCTTATTTATTCAGATGACGATAGATCGTACGGATGGAAACCTTGAAACGCTCTGCCAGGGCTTCGGGTGGTTGCCCCTCTTGTGCCAGGCGGCGGATAAGCTTGCTCTGGTCTTCCGTGAGCTTGTAGTTCCCCTGAGGACGTTTTTCAAACTTTTCCAGGTCGGCTGGCAGGATTAGCCAGTCTCGTCCAGCCTTGGTCGCGGGCAGACGATCCGCCTGGATCAGGGCCAAGACCCGTTGCCGGCTGACAGCCAGTTTTTTTGCAACATCCTGTGTGGTGAGATAGTCCATGAGGGAAATCATAGCATAACTTCAGGATTTCTTTGGGGTCTGTTGCCCGCTGGCGGCAAGCAGGTAATCGACCAGGATCATTACCGCAGTATCCAGACGCATCCGTTCCTGGGGGCTGAGTTGAGCGACGTCGGGTATGCAAACCTTTCCCTGCGCAGGGGTTTCTTTTTCTTGAGGTGGAGATTGAGTGGTAGTGGACATCCGTATCCTTTCTTGTAAAAAAGAAGTGCTGCCCTATTTTTACTTGCCGCGATGCAAGAAAAAGGCGATTTTGATTTGTAGAAATACGGTAATAAATCAGGAAGCGCGGTTTTCATTTGTTTGGAATGGCTGGTAAAATACCGCTATATGGAAAAAAAGGCTTTGATCCGTAAAGAATATGGACGCACCCAAAAGTGGGCTTTATATGGCATGCTGAGTTTCAGTTTTCTCTGGACAGGGTATGCTTTATTCTGGTTCTATGAAAAGTTGTACCGGGCGGCAGGTGTTGAAATTGCCCAGGTGGCGTCGGCAATTGGCTTTGCTCTCATTCTCTTTTTAGTCTCTGTTGGCTTTCGCTTGGGGCATCGAATAGACCGGATGATCCAACAGGATCGCCTGCCCCTTCATACGGTTGCCAGTACGCGTTGGTTGAATTTCATTATCCGGATGTGGAAGTACGAAAGAAAATATCTGGATGGTAAAGAAGCGGAGCCAGAAGCCATTCGTAAAGAGGTTTCCCCGGATGAAACCCTACCTGAGTCCATCCCTACCATTGAGGAAATCAAGGAATATATTCTCTCTGAAGAGAGGGAAAATCCCCCGTCGTCCAAACCAAAAAAACGCCAACGTGGTCGCCGCCCTACTTTTCCTGTGGGGCGCTGGGTGCCTGTTGCGCTTAAGTGGGAAAGCGCTGATCCATTATGGGATGAATATTCTTTGGGTGATGTGATCAGTGAATATCTCGGGGTAGCGGCCGATGGCTCTCCGATCTTATCGGATCAAGCCTACCGTAAAACATGGCGCGATCTTGCCCTGGAAGAGGCAAAACGCATGGTAAAAAGCGGCGAAATGACAGACCCCAATCTGCTTAAACTTTTCAAGAAATATTATGAGAGAAAATCAAGGAAAGTATAAAGAAATAAGGACTTCTTTTTCGGGCAGGTTTTATTGACCTGCTCGATTTGTCTATCAAAGGTTACGTCACACCATCGGACAGGTACGCTCACCGCGAATTTGGGGGAATGATACGGGGCAGAAAATTTGCCTAAAAAATAGCGTATACACTTTTCTTCGGTCACGGAAAAATTTGTCATTCCTGACAGAGCTCGCCTCAACCTTTTCAGCTTTCTGTTAAAAGCCGACGCTTTTCCCCTTTTGCTGCCTGAATCCTGAACTTATTTACAACCCGATATTCTTTATCTGGGGGGAATCCATTTATTACCCTATTCCTACCAATTAAATACCCATGTTTTTCTAACCCCGCCTGTTAAAAGAGTCCTTGCACGGCTCTTTTTTTAATTCTACACAAGCGAGGTACACATGACAAAACTGATCATTTATTTGCGCGAAGAAGAATTCTCCGCACTTAGCAATCTGGCCCAACGTGAATACCGCGTGATCAAGGCACAAGCATCTCTGATCATCCGGATAGAGTTGGAGCGCCTCGGATTGCTGCATCAAAAAGACCCCAAGTCCACCACTCCTGTGCCTCTTACGGAGAGGCCACTCAATCTAGGGGATTGATATGCTGGCATCCATCTTTATCGGTTTTTCAATCTTTCTGGGTTCCATTCTGTTCGGCGTGCTGGTTTATCGTCTGTTTTTCTGATTTCTTCATCTCATTTTCATAAGGATTATTATGGCCGTAAAAATCATTTGTATTGCAAACCAAAAAGGCGGGGTGGGTAAAACCACCACCGCCGTTTCCCTGGCGCATGGACTGGCGCTGCGAGGAAAGCAAGTCCTGCTGGTGGATTTGGATCCGCAAGGACAATCCGCAACGGCTTTAGGGCGCAGCCCGGAGTCGGGCGTCTTCTACCTGCTCACGATGGGCAATTCGCCGCAGGAAAGCAGCTTTGTCCAGTCCTGGGTGCGCGCGTCCGGGCGGGAGGGTCTCTATCTTT
>NZ_CEYOSI010000098.1:0-11969 GCF_982879505.1 Candidatus Desulfolinea nitratireducens | reverse complement strand
GGGGAAGGGCATGATTTTCAACGCTTGCGGACACGCGTAGCGCAAAATCATGCAATGTTGAATTTCTTCGCGGAGCACCTTTTGGGGAAATGAGCAGCTCAGTTATATGCATTCTTGCACCTACGAATATTTCCAAAGTGACAAAGCTCCCTAAAACGTATCTCCGATCCGATGCTCGATCTGCTATGCCAGAACAGTCACAAGCTCAGCACGGTAGCAATCGTGTATACGGGTATAAGTTCCGTCCGATGTGATTTATACCTAACCTGGTAAGGTGTTTTTAGGGTCATGCCCAAACTGGGAACAAAAAAACTCAAGGTTATTGTCCCAACCATGCTCATGATGGGGAAAATAATTGCCAAAAAACATCTGAGTTATATGTATCCCTGCCCTTGTGGCTATAGTGGAGATTCCGAACGCGCTTGTACCTGCTCACACCAAACCGTGACCCGCTATCAAAAGAGGATTTCAGGTCCCATGCTCGATAGAATCGACATCCATATCGAAGTGCCACGAGTCGATTTTGAAAAATTATCCGATAATAGACGAGGGGAAACGTCGGATGAGATTCGTATTAGGATAGAGGCAGCACGCCAACGTCAACGCGAACGCTTCGCTGATCTCAATAACGGGGTGATGACCAATACCGATATGCGCGTCGCAGAAGTCCGTCAGTTTTGCGAATTAGATGATGCCGGTCAACAACTCATCAAAGCCGCAATGACCCAGCTTCAACTCTCCGCACGAGCCTATCACCGCATCCTTAAGTTGGCACGTACCATTGCAGATCTCGCTGGGGAGGAGAATATCCAATCCGCGCATCTGGCGGAGGCGTTGCAGTATAGACCCAAGGGGATGATGGTGTAGAAAAAAGCTAATTACTTGTGGGGAAATATCACGGAATTGATGTTCTTAGGGATATTACATTCGACAGTCGTGTTTCGTTGTAAACACTGTATAATCTTGTTATGACTATAAAGCAAGATGTTTTCTCAGAAGAGCGACGGACCAATATCCAGGAACGTATTATTGATATTGTTTCTTCTGTCCCGGTTCGAATAAAAATCTTTGGGATCATGACTTTGCCTTTGATAATTCTGGGAATTGCTTTGAATTATTGGGTGCGAACAGGATTATCGGATTGGCTTTCTTATCTGCTGTCTGATGAACGTGTTCAAGGGGCTATGGAAGCAGGAAGCCGCAGTGTTATTTTGGTAACGGCTTTAGCAGCAATCCTATCGATTCTTCTCACATTTTTGTTGATGCTTTCGTTGACACGGCCGCTCTTGGAGTTACGGCAGGTTGCTCAACGAGTTGTGGAAGGGGATTTAGATGTCCGCTCACGTATTCCAGCACGGGATGAAATTGGTCAGGTTGCCGAAGCAGTTAATCAGATGATCAATCACTTGGTTAGTAGTCAGCAGAAGTTAGAACGGACGAACCGGCGGTTGATGGTTCTTAATCGAATTGCTGTTGCTGCAGGCCGGGGGTTGGGGCTTGAAGAGCTTTTGGACATTTCATTGAAAACAGTGCTTGAAGAAATGAGTATTGAGAGCGGTTGGATCTTTTTGCAAGACCGCAGTAGTAGCAGTTTTTCATTAGCTTGTGCGAGAGGCTTGCCTGATGAGGTTGAAAGGCATCTTCATGATTCTGATTCGGGTTTTTGCAATTGTCAGAAAAATATTCTAACAGATGAAGAAAATGTACAAGTTAGCGTACATCATTGTGATTCACTTGAGAGTTTGGTTGCTCAATATGAAATCTCGACGCAATATGTAACTGTCCCTTTGGATTTGCGTGATCGGCGGATTGGAATGATCAATATGCTTTGCGCGCAAGATTACAGTTTGTCCGAAGCCGATATAGAGGTGCTTGGAACCATTGGAAAGCAGATATCTGATTTTATCGAGACCACTTGGTTACAAAAAAGCTTGCGCGACAAAGAAGCAGAACGACAGATGCTACTTAGTGCTCTGGTTAATGCGCAAGAAGGAGAACGGGCTCGTCTAGCAAGAGAATTGCATGATGATGCTGGGCAACAGCTAACGGGTTTGCTTGTCCGACTTAAAGCCCTTGAGAAGCAGATTCCTGACAGAGAAACTATAGAAACAGTCAGCAACCTTTGTCAAACAACATCAGAAACTATTGAGCGTGTCCGTTCGCTATCTCACCGTTTACGTCCGGCAGTTTTGGAAGAATTTGGTCTTGATGCTGCCCTAAAAAACCTAGCTGATGAAATGTTGCCTAATTCTGGCTTAGAATGTATATATAAGTTGTCGTTAGATGGGGAAAATTTACCATTTGAGATTGAAACCAACCTATATCGAATCGCGCAGGAAAGCTTGAGAAATATCATTAGCCATGCAGAAGCTAATCGTGTGAGCATTGAGCTGTCTCGTTTTCCCGATTCTGTAAACCTGCGAATTGAAGATGACGGGAGAGGCCTTGGTGTTCAACCTGTGGCTAATCAGCGTGGATTAGGTTTGATTAATATTCGAGAACGTACGGAGATGTTGGGAGGTTCTTTTGAGATCAAATCTGATGAAGGGAAGGGAACGTCCTTACAAGTTAGTATTCCTGTTCCTCTGGAGATTATCGTATGACTGAGAAAATACGTGTGTTGCTAGTGGATGATCATAAGGTTTTGAGGGATGGTTTGCGTGTCTTAATTGATGGGGAAAATGATTTAACGACAGTTGCTGAAGCAGGAACGGGAAAGGAAGCGATTCAGAGAACCATTGATCTTACTCCTGATGTAGTTGTTCTTGATATTGGTTTGCCAGATAGTAATGGTATTGATGTGGTTAGCGAGATCCGACGTCACGAGTTGTCCGCCCGTATAGTGATCCTTTCCATGTATGGTGATCGAGAATTAGTACTACGTGCTATTGAGGCTGGATGTGACGGTTTTGTTCCAAAATCCTCTGCGCATACAGATTTATTACAAGCGATTCGCACAGTTCATCAGGGAAAGCGTTTCTTGCATCCTGATGCAGCAACGGAAATGATCAACGGAATGTTAGCGAAACAGGATGAAAAGCGCTTGCTTTCTATGCTTTCTGAGCGTGAAATAGAAGTCTTGCGCTTGGTAGCAAGGGGTTATACCAGCAAGGAAATTGGAGATCAGCTTGCTCTGAGCCCTAAAACCGTCGATACCTATAGGCAAAGAGCCATGAGTAAGCTTGATCTGGATAGCCGTGCAGAGATTATAGATTTTGCACTTAAAGCTGGTCTTTTAAATGGCGACCATCCCTTAAAATAATATTTTTATTTACAGATAGAATAAAGTTTAGGTCCTGTCGGGAATACCCCTACACGTATATATATTTTTCCTGATAGTTTTATGATAATGCTTTTGTTACTATGATAATAGTAGGAATGTCAATTTTTATGGATCAAAACGATGACAGAGAAGCGAAAAAAAATTAGTAGACGAGATTTTCTAAAGTTAGCCGGATTATCTACATCGTCGCTTGCTGTTGGATCCTTTAGCCCCCCGACTCGTAAGAAATCTGTTTTGCCACATAGCAAAATAATCCTGGATGAAGCAGGGCGGATGAAGCGTCCATGGTGGGTGCGTGAGGTAGATAAACCAACTGTTGAAATTTCCTGGGAGAGCGTAAAGCGTTTTGACGCGCGAACAGCTGCACGTGGTTCGGGTTTCATCAATTATGTCGGACAAGAAGAAGTTAATCGCCTGACAAAAATTGCTGCTGGAAAAGAAAAGGAGCGTTTGCTACAAAAGGTCCCGGGCTATACATTAAAGGATCAAGCTCTTTCAGCAGCCCAGGCCAGTTCTTCATCATCGAAGCGCTCTTTTCTTGGATTGCAAAAGGCACAAACGCCCGAGGAACGTGGTGTTCCAACTTGGAAGGGGAGTTCAAGCGATGCAGCTCGTATCCTTAGGGTTGCTATGCGGCATTTTGGCGCAGCTACAGTTGGGTTTGTTGAACTCAACGAGCAAACGAAAAAGTTGATTTATTCTTACGACACCGATGGCAAAGAAATCGTTTTCGAGGATGTAGATATTGCCTATGAAACAACTGAGAAGCGTGTTATTCCTCACAAAGCAAAGTGGGTTATTGTCTATACTGTTCAGATGTCTGCTGATGCCCTTAAACGAGCCCCAACCGCAATTGCTGAACAAACGACAATTTTGTCTTATGGCCGTGCTTTGGATATTCAAATAAAAACCCAAGAGTTTATACGTGGATTAGGATATCAGTGTTTGGGGGAGGCGAATGTAAATGGCTTAGGAATTGCACCAGCTCTAGCTGTGATGGCTGGTTTGGGAGAGTTAGGGAGACATAATCGCGTGATAACACCGGAATTTGGTCCTATGGTGAGGATATTTAAAATGATTACCGATTTGCCGGTTACTACAGATAAACCAATTGATGCGGGGATTATGCAGTTCTGCAGTAGTTGTAAAAAGTGTGCAGAGACTTGCCCTGCTAGCGCATTAAGCCTTGACGACGAGCCAACTTGGGACGTTCAAGGGAAATGGAATAATTCTGGGCATAAGGCTTATTTTGAACACTCTCTTAAGTGCCGTACATATATGATGGAAGGGGCAGGCACGAATTGCAGTATATGTTTTTCTGTTTGCCCGTTTGCGAAAAAGAATAAGGTTTGGCTCCATAATTGGGTTAAGGGTGGTATTTCATCTTTCCCTACATTAGATGGGCTGCTGCGAAGCTTGGATGATGCTTTTAGTTATGGTGCTCAGAAAAGCCCCGAAGAGTGGTGGTGGTTGAATTTGCCTGAGTATGGGATTAATACAGAGCAGACCATCGATGAAGATTAATTGGTGTTCGTATGAGTGAAGACAAAGAATATTTCACAATCAAAATCGTTCGCCGACCTTGGTATGAATGGATACTGTGGGGGATATGGCTTTTCTTGGAAATCGTTTTTTTGCAGAGTGCCATTGCCAGCCATCAGGAATTAGAACAAAGAGCAGCCATGATTTATTGGCTAATAGTTGTAGTATTGTCACTTACAGGCTTTGTTTTTTGGATTATTCGGCGCTCTCGTCTACTGTAAGTTTTTTGTGCAAAATCAATGGGGGACAGAAAGTTTAAGCTTGTCAGAAAAAGCCCTACAAAAGAACAGGTTTTTCCCGCTATTCCAGACGGGTTGCTTTTGCTACCATAAGTGAGAACAGTCTTACCCTGTTTCGATTCATTTTGCCGTTGGAATTAAGGAAAATACATGAAGCGAGCTTTTAGCGCGATTAAAAAGTTTTTTTATCCAGCATCTGATGCTTCGCGTTGGGTAAAAATCATGCCATATTTGGTGCTAAGTATTCTTTTCTTACTTATGGTAATCACAAGCACTTATACTTGGGAGTATACGAACTCAACAGAGTTTTGCGGCTCTGCTTGTCATGGAATACATCCGGCAGAAAATATAGCCTATGAGGCATCTCCGCATGCTGAAGTCAAATGTGTTGAATGCCATATTGGTCGTGCTTTTGTTGGCAATCAGATCACACGAAAACTGGGGGATATCCAGCATGTTGTAGCGGCTGTTTCCAAAAATTATGAGTACCCATTGCATGTAAAGACATTAAGGCCTGCGCGAGAAGTATGCGAGCGTTGCCATAACCCGGATAAATTCTCTGACGATAGCCAGCGTGTCATCTACCATTACTCTCCTGACAAAGAGAATACCCTCTATCGAACTTACCTGATTCTGAAAACAGGGGGTGGGACTGTGCGAGAGGGTTTGGGGAAAGGGATCCACTGGCATACGCAAAACCAGGTTTTGTATTATCCAACGGATGGAAGCGAACAGGAAATTCCGTATGTAAAAGTGATTTACCCAGAAAGCGGAATTGTTAGCGAGTATGTTGACATCAGTTCTGATTTTGATCCTTACTCGATAGATGAAGCTGAACTAAAAGAAATGGATTGCATTACCTGTCATAATCGTATTTCACATACGATCCACCAACCTGAAAATGCCATTGACCTAGCCATATCTCGGGGAGTAATTTCCGTGAATATCCCTGGAATACGCCAAAATGCGGTGCGCCTACTGAGTAAGCCATACGAGTCGCAAGACGCTGCTTTGAGAGAGATGGATACGTTAGGAAATTATTACCGAGACACATACGCAGAGTTCTATCAAGAAAACTTGGAAAGCGTTGACCAAGCTATTGGCGTAATTAAAGAGATATACACACAAAGTATCTTCCCTGAACAAAAAGTGGATTGGGATACTTACGCGAGCAATATGGGGCACATGAATGATCCGGGATGTTTCCGCTGTCATGATGGTAAGCATTTTGACTTTGGTGGTTTTGCTGTTCGCATAGAATGCAATCTTTGTCACGCTGTCCCTGTGATTGCCGGGCCTGATGATCTTGTTACAGAAATTAATATTAGCCATGAACAACAACCAAATAGTCATCATAACGCCAACTGGATTGCTTTGCATCGGTATATGTACGATGAAGAAGATGAAAATGAAACTTGCAGCGAGTGCCATGACGTAACCAACTTTGGAGAAGCCAACAACACTTCGTTCTGTTCAAATTCGGCTTGCCACGGACTGGATTGGGAAGGGGTCAATTTTGAGATTGTGGACAATAGTGAAATCTTCGAAAAGCTAGTTCAGCAATTGCCGCATTTTCCAAAGACCTTAGACCTCTATGAAACATTTGTTACCCCGAGTTTGGACACCGTTCATTGGCAGGAGGTAGAGGATTTAGTTTGCGAAGATTGCCATGTGGACTGGCCTCCAGTTGGCCCTCCGCCAAACGATATTTGTCTGGAGTGTCATGGTGAAACTCAAGAAGGATTTGAAGAGTTGACGGCCGTCTACGAGCCTAACCCTCATGATGGACATTATGGCGAAGATACAACCTGTTCTTATTGTCATATCAATTTCGGTTCCGATGAAATTCCAGAATCGTGTAGCTATTGTCATGTTATGGAAGGCTATGAGTTGATTGAAGGTGTCACATCATCTGAGTAAGCCAAACAAAAGGAGATAAACCATGCCAAGCTTAGGACCAACAGAACTGATCATTATTCTTGTGATCGTATTGCTCATTTTTGGAGTGGGCAGAGTGAGCAAAATCGGTGGCGAATTAGGATCAGCGATTCGCGAGTTTCGCAGTAATTTTGCGGAAAAAGATGAAAAAGAAGCAGAAGAGCAACCTGCGGAATCAGCAAGTTAAAAACAAGGGAGAAGCATCGTTGAATAATGGATACTGATCAAAAGCAAAATAAGGACGATTTAAGGAAATCCCGGCGTGAACGCAGGATGCAATTCTGGGCGCATGTAGAGGAATTTCGCACACGCTTGGGGCGTGTCATCATCGGCTTACTAGTGACATTCTCTATTAGCTTGGCTTTCACGGAGCAGGTGCTGCAGATATTGTTGGATTACATGAATGCGGTCAAGCCCGTGGCTTTACATCCAACAGAATCGATTGTTGTCTATTTCCGTGTGGCGATGTTGTTGGGGGTAGTGCTGGTGATGCCATACTTGCTCTATCAAATACTGGCCTTCTTTTTACCAGGGCTAAAGCGTAGTGAGCGACGTATTTTGGTGACATCGGTGTTTGGGCTTGGATTCTTTTTTGCCCTCGGCGTAACTTTCGCCGCCTTTGTGATGGTCCCACTTGCGGTGGGATATTTGCAAGGCTTTATGAACGATCTGGTTCAACCAACATATTCGATAGATGGCTATATCAGCTTTGTTACAACAATTATGCTCAGCGCAGGCATTATCTTCGAGACACCGCTTTTGTTGGGGTTGATCGCCCGAATGGGTTTGGTAACAGCTAAGCAACTATCAAAAGGACGACGAGTTGCGTTGGTATCTATTGCTGTGTTAGCGGCAGTAGTGACGCCAACTCCTGATGCTTTTAATATGCTGTTGGTTATGGCGCCATTAGTGGTGCTTTATGAAGTTGGTATCTTTTTGGCTTGGCTGGCTGAACGTGCTCGACGTAAAGCATTGGCTATGGAAGCTGTGTGAGGTAAGCAATGAGATTTTTCAATTTGGGTGCAAGCGAACTTCTTTTGATTTTCTTATTTGCCATTTTGGTAGTTGGCCCAAAGGAAACTGTACGACTAGCAGGAAAAGCTAAAGAGGCAATCCGTGCAATGCAGGGAGTTTTCTCAGATATTTCCTCAGGCGTGGCCAACATTGCTGAAGAAGTATTTGACGAGACCAAGGATAAATCTTGAACTCGAGACAAAAGATGATCTATTCAAATTTTGGAGGAAGATAGAATGAAAACAAAAAGAAATATTTTTATCACCGTGCTGTTCCTTCTCACCTTGATGTTATCCGCCTGTGGAGGTGGCAGCAGTGGGAGCGATGAGATCATTATGGACGAACCTGTTCCCGCAGGGGCAGAAGATGCGATGGTCGTTGAGCTGGAATTCACAGTAGATGAGATTATTCCCAATACCGTCACTATCCCGGCAGGGCAAAAGGTACTGTTTGTTATTTATAACAGTGACACAAAAGAAGGTGATTTGAACGAAGACCATAATCTGGTTGCCCCCGACATCGGATTACAGGAAATGATCGTTATTCCTGGCCAGACCATTCGTCGCTTATGGACTGCTTACGATGTACCTGGCGAGTATCGTGCAGGCTGCACAATCCATTCATGGATTGATATGACGATTATTATCGAGTAGTTTTTTTAGCCACTTGTTAAGAAGAGTGGAAAGGAGGCGAAACAAGAAAAAATCACCAGGGGTTTTCTATGCAAGGGCGTAATTGCGTCCAATTGTGCTATTGCACATAAAGTCTAAACTTCGATCAGTGTACCTCTCCCCCGGATGGGAAGGTTCTTAGGCGAAGCCGGTGATCTTTAGCCATAATTGGCAAGTAAGTCCGGCGCTGTCCCGCAACTGTAAGATGGTGGCATAGTTTATTTGATGCTATGAAACTGTCAAGCCAGGTCGCCCACCTGATCGGTATTTCCACAGGCCTCGCGGAAGGGAGTGGGAACCCAACAATTCTTCATATGTAAGAAAGGAGAATGCGAAATGCCTGAAAGTTTAACACGACGAGAGTTCATGAAAGAACTCGGTAAATTAGGCGCAGTTGCCAGCTTGGCCCCCATGGTCGTTGCTGGTGAGCAAATGTCTGATAAGCCTTATAGCCTCAAGCGTCCGAGCTTCATCAAGGAAGTTGATGAACCAACGACAGAAATTCGCTGGGATGAAGTTAAGCGCATTGCTGAGGGAGAAGTAACAGCCCGCCGTTCGTTTTCAAAATATCTTAGCCAGGATCGACTCGATAAATTGACTGAGATTCGCACTGCCAATATGGATAAGTACATCAAGGAAGGCCGCGACGGCTATACCCTGAAGGACCATGCTTTGAAATCAGGTGCGGGTAAAGGTGGTGTGTCCAGGGTATTTATCCAGGATCCAGAAAAAGTCCAAACCCCCGAAAAACTGGGTGTTCCTAATTGGACTGGAACTCCGGAAGAAGCGACTATGATCGTTTCGGCTGCCCTGCGCCATTACGGTGCCGGCACGGTTGGCGTTACGGAACTGGATACCAACACCACCGAGAAGCTAATCTATGCCAAAGACCCTGATGGGAAAGAAATGCGCATTGAAGATGCGGACATGCCGGAAGAGGGTGAGGACTATCGTGTCATCCCCAAGAAAGCGCGTTGGATGATCACCTACACCGTGCAGATGTCCGAAGAGGCCATGATCCGCTGCCCAACGCATCTGGGCTCGCAAACCACCTCGTTAACATACCGTCGTTCACAAAATGTCCAGGAACGTGGTCAGTTCTTCCTGGGAGGCTTGGGATATATGGCTATGGGCGAATCATCCACCAATGCATTGGCCATTGCGCCGGCCTTTGGTGTAATGTCCGGGCTGGGCGAGCTCTCACGCTACAACCGCTTACTCACCCCTGAATATGGCTCCATGGTGCGTGTCTTCAAGATTCTCACCGACCTGCCAATGGCCCCTACGAAACCAATCGATGCCGGGTTGCTGGAGTACTGCAAGAACTGCACCAAGTGTGCTGATCACTGCCCCTCCAAGGCACTTAGCTTTGAAAAAGAGCCTACTTGGGAGACAGTTGGTGGCTGGAATAACCCGGGCCATAAAGCCTGGTTTGAAGATTCGGTCAAATGCCGCAGCTACTGGTACGAGACTGGCAATAACTGTGGTATCTGCTTCGCGGTCTGCCCCTTCGCGAGCAAGAATCTGGCATCCTTTAGCAAGGTGCGTGATTACATGGCCGCCACCGTGCCGGCTTTCGATGGCACGCTCAAGAAGATCGACGACCTGCTGTACACCCCGTACACAGAGTTTGGCAAACCGCAGAAGACGGCTGAATCCTGGTGGCATGAGAACCATCCGGACTACGGCATTCACACTGATCAAACCGTTCGCGAGACAAGCTAAGGAAAAGGAGGTTTTCCCATGTCTGTAACTTTATGGTTAATCTTAGGGGCGGTGGTTGCTCTTGGCTTTTACTTTGCTGCCACCAAAATGAAACTCACGTGGTATGAGTGGGTTCTGGCTGTGCTGGGGACCATCCTGATCCTGTTCGCTATCCAGAATTACAGTGCCTCTCAATTGGAACTTGAGCCGCGCGCTGCTGGACTCCTGCTGCTCATCTTTGGGCTGCCGGGCGTGATTTTGGCTGCTGTTGGCTTTGTTCTTCCATTCTTGCGAGCCAAGAAAGCCGCTTAGACCGGTTTTCTCCTGTTCGACGGGGGATGGGATAGCAATATCCCATCCCCATCAATTTAAGTGAAGTAGGTGTGAATATGCCTTATTATGAGTATCGTTGCCAAGCTTGTCATTCGCGTTTTGAGCTGATGCGTAGTATGGCACAGCGCGATGATCCGGGGCGGTGTCCGGAATGTGAAGGCGAACAAATTTCCCGTATGCTTTCAATGCCAGCAACTTTTTCCATGTCATCCGATGGAAATATGGTTCCAATAGGTACATCACCTTCTGCTTGTGGAAGTTGTACGGCGACATCCTGTGGCAGTTGCAGTGTTAATTAGTAATTTGAAATTATTAGGTAAAAAATTAACTGAAAGGATTCGGCCATGAAAAATTATCGGCAATTATTGAATCCCATATTATTTTTAATGGTGATTGCGTTGGTGTCGATCCCTGTTGTGGCTTTTGCAAAGCCATCCGTAACGACACGAGAAATTACATTACACGCACAAACTTTTGAATATACTCCGAGAACGATTCGCGTGAATCAAGGGGATCGCGTAAAAATAACCCTGATCGCTGATGATGTAACTCATGGCCTGGTTATAGAAACCTATGGGGTTGAAATCGAGGCAGAGCCAAGGCAAGATCCCGCTCCCAGTGTTGAATTTGTTGCCGATAAGACAGGTTTATTCCGTTACCGCTGTACTGTGGTTTGTGGTCCCTTGCACCCCTTTATGCAAGGGGAGCTGGTTGTTGAGCCTTATAGTAAGCTTCCAGTTGCTTGGGGATTGACATTTTTCGTTGCATTAGGTTCTGTTTTTTCTGTGCGGCGTTGGGGGAGTGACTCTGAAAAGGATCCACTGGGTAGTTGGCGGTTCGAGTTAACCCGTTTTAAATGGGTTGAATGGTTGTTTAAACAGCGCTGGTTCCAATTTGCTCTTTTTGTGCCCAACGTGTTCTTCTTTGCTGTGATTATGATAGCAGCATTTTTCGGGACACCGGTTGGTAATGCTAATTTTGCAATTATTTACGTTTGGATTGTTTGGTGGGCAGCCCTTAAATTTGTTTTCATTCCGCTTGGTGGGCGGTCGTGGTGTATGATGTGCCCCCTGCCCTTACCGGGTGAGTGGCTGGACCACCGTAGCTTTGTTAAAAAAGGACGTGAAAAGCCACTGAAGGTGGCTCGTAAAGGGTGGCCTAGAGCTCTGGATAATGCCTGGACAATGAATATTGGCTTTTTGAGCGTAGCACTCTTCAGTGCTATTATTCTGACGCGTCCATTGG
>NZ_CEYOSI010000097.1:0-11985 GCF_982879505.1 Candidatus Desulfolinea nitratireducens | reverse complement strand
TTGTCGGCACTCCAGGTAGTATCTATATTTTTTTAGAAAGGTAGAATTTACACAGGTAAGAGTTCTGATAACTTTTCTGAAGCGATTTGCTTATTCTCATCAAATAAATAGCAGGAGGCGGCCTGTTCTTCATTGAGTTGAAATAATGGAGGAAATACTTTGCATTTATCCATCGCAAAGGGACAGCGGCCATAAAATTTGCATCCCTCGCTAATATCTTCGATCGCTGCTTCGCGTGCCTTAATATCAGTTTCTCCCCAACGACGTTTTAGATCTGGCCAGGGGATCGAATCGATCAGCAAGCGGGTATAAGGATGCTCCGGTTTTTTGATAATTCTATCGACACTGCCCGCTTCCATCACGGTACCTCGATACATTACCATGATTGATTTAGCCACGTGATAAGCAGTGGTCAGGTCATGCGTGATATAGATAATCGAAACTCCATGATCTTCTTTCAAACTCTGCAATAATTCCAGGATATTTGCACGCAAAGAGGCATCCACCATTGAAACTGGCTCATCAGCTACCAAGACCTTTGGTCTTAGCACAAGGGCGCGCGCCACATTGATCCGTTGGCGTTGTCCACCGGAAAGTTGGTGCGGAAAGCGGCCAAGAATATCCTGCGGATGCAAACCCACAGCTGTAAGCGCCTCGATCATTTTCTCATGCGCCTCACTCTTGGAGTTAGCCAACTTAAATCGTTTAATAGGCACTGTGAGCAAATGGTCCACCGTATAAAAGGGATTGAATACAGCAAATGGGTCTTGAAAAACTGCCTGCACCTCACGCCGGAAGATCATCCTTTCGGCGCCTCTCAAATTTTTAATATCAGTTCCTTTATATAAGATCTGCCCTGAGGTAGCTGGAATGAATCCTAGCAGAAGCATGGCCAGGGTCGTCTTGCCGCTACCGCTTTCACCTGCCACTGTCATGATGGTGGGATCATCCTGGGCCAACTTGAAGGAAACGTTACGAACCGCTGTCGTTGATGTCTTCGTCAACAGGCCACTTGAAAATACTTTGGTAACGTTCTTGAATTCTAATAGTTCTGTCATGATTTGATCACCTGAGATGCTGCTGGTTCTTTATTGGTATGCAAATGACAGGCCACTGTTCGGCCATTTATCTCTACAGGGAGCGGTCTGTCGGTTTGACAAATATCCATCACATATTCGCAACGGGGATGAAAAGAGCACCCGCTGGGCAAACGCAGAAGTGCCGGCGCAAGACCGGGAATGCCTTGAAATTCGCCTTTGTTGTCCAGGTTGGGCAGGCTACTAATTAATGCCTGTGCATAAGGATGCAAAGAGTCTGTAAACATTTCGGTTACAGTGCTCAATTCCATAATTTGACCAGCATATAGAACAGCCACCTTATCCACAAATTGAGCCATCAATCCCATATCGTGTCCGATCAAGATCACGGCTGCCCCAAGCTGTACCCGCAGTTTATCAATCGTTTCCATTACCTGACGCTGGGTGACCACATCCAATGCGCTGGTTGGTTCGTCAGCCACGATGACTTTGGGCTCAAGCAAAATACCAATAGCGATACATACGCGCTGCTTCATACCGCCGCTCAATTCATGGGGATACATCCTGAATACATGATGATCCAGATCTACTGACTCCAGTGCGCTCCGGGATCTTTCCTTCATATCATTCTTGGAGATAGTGCTATCATGCGCTTCGATGGCATCGAGCATTTGATCACCGATACGCATCACCGGGTTGAGCGAGTTCATGGCCCCCTGGGGAATATAAGAAATCTTACTCAAGCGTGCCTTGAGCATTTCCTCCTCCGACAGCGCCATCAGATCTGTGCCATCGACAATTACTTGCCCTCCTTCGATCCGTCCGGGGGGTTTGATCATATTCATCATCGCCAGTGCCATCGTGCTTTTGCCAGACCCGGATTCGCCGACCAAACCCAACTTTTCACCAGCCTTAAGGTTTAGGCTAATACCAGCCAGGGCCTGTGCCCGTCCTGCGTCAGTATAGTAGGAAACATCCAAGTCCTTGATCTGGAGGACAGCATCGTTCACCCCAGTTGATTTATTATTATCTCTCTTCATATCTACCATGATATTTTTTCCATTATTTATTTACTCCGACCTACGCACACGAGGATTAGACAATTCGTCCAGCCCCATATTAATCAGCGCCAAGGAGCCGAGGATCAATACTAAACCCACAGCAGGGAATATGGGCCACCACCACCAGCCATTGAAAAACGCACCTTGATTCATGGCAGCCCAAATGATATTGCCCAGCAGTGGCTCACGCACCGGGCCAAGACCCAGCACCGCCAAATAGAATGAGGCGAAAACAGCCGCGAAGACCTGGGTCACAAATTGGGCCACAATGAATGGCAATAGATTGGGTAATATTTCCATGAAGATAATGCCAACATCACCCACGCCAGAAAGTTTAGCCACAGAAACATACTGCCGTTCCTTCATCGACAGCACCTGTGAGCGCATCACCAGCGTCGGGCCCATCCAGGCCAAAATCACCACAATAAAGGCCATAGTATATATGGTGACATCTCGTTTATCGAGTGTCCCGGCGATAATAATTTGAATTAGTAGGGGAGGAATCGGCACCAGAATTTGGCTGATTCCAATAATAGATTTGTCTACAATACCGCCAAAATAAGCTGCCACGAAACCAAGAATCACACCAATCAGCGTACCGAGTCCACCGGCGAGGACGCCGATGAGTGCCGTTTGCCAGGTGCCCACGATCATTACTGCCAGCATATCACGGCCAAAGAAATCGGTACCGAACAGAAATTCTGCGCCCGGCGCTTGTTTAGATTTGACGGCCAGGGCATAGGCGCGATCTTGATCGATGGTCAGCATGCCAATGGTGGTAAAGGCGATCAGAAATATGAGTAAGAGCAGACCAAATGTCAGGCTCTTATTTCGGCGTAGGTAACGTAGAATAAGTGTCAGCCTGCTGGGTTGCAGGTCGTCATTTGACTGCGCCTGCGTTTGAGAAAATGCCATGTTTGTCATAGGGGAATTCTCCTAATTTTCGAGGCTAATTCGCGGATCCAGCAGCGGATAAAGTAGCTCAACCAGTACCATCAATGTGGCAATTGCGATGGTAATGAATAATACAATGCCATAAATTACCAGGAAGTCATTCACTCTGATAGATTTACTCAACAAGGTACCCAAGCCAGGTAAACCAAATATTTCCTCGACAACAATGGCTGAGACAACCAAATTACCTAATGCCAGCGCAAAACCGGTCACCTGGGGGAGCATCGCGTTACGCAGAAAATAATTCTTAAATATAGCCGAATTCCCCAAACCTTTATGTTCAGCAAAGAGGACGTAATCCTCACCCTGAATGGTGACACCCATGCCACGCATACTCAAGACCCATCCACCTACGCTGCCAAAAATCAAGGCCAATGCTGGCAAAATTTGGTGCTTACCTACATCCAGCAAGAACTTCAATGTGAATTCTGGCACAACCCCAATACTGTGGGCACCACTGATCGGGAGAAGATTAGCGCGAAAGCCAATAAAGAATATTAACAAGAGTCCCATCAAAACGGGTGGCACCCCCTGCAACAATACAAAAGAAGTCGCTATATTCCGCAACCAATCGGGAGTCTTCGGCCAGGCAGCCATCGCACCGAGCAGATTACCAATGATGAATGACAGAATGGTGGTAACGAAGAGCAATCCAATGGTCCAGGGCAGCGCTTCCATAATCAACTCGCTGGTAGTCTTTGGGAACTGATTCATCGAAATGCCCAGATCAAAACGAGCCAGGCTGCCCAAGTAATCGGTGTACTGTTCCATTAAAGGTTTGTCGAGTCCAAATTTTGTATTATAAGAAGCAATGATTGTTTCCAGATCGCCCGGTGAAAACCCGCCTGTGCGGGCCAAAGCAGCAAAGCGTTCGCGGACAGGGTTACGTGAAGATATTCGGGGAATAAAAAAAACAATAGTAGCTGCCACCCAAATAACCATCACAAGAAAAACAAGGCGTCGCAATATGTTTTTATAACTCATAAGGATTACTCCTTTGAAAACTTGACTAATTGAGAGACCAATTGCCACGCAGCATTCGCTGGGACAATTGGTCTCTCGGTCTAAACTAGGTACTAATTATTCGGCTTTTTCCAAACCGGTCACAACGAGCATACCTGTGTGCGCCCAGAAGGCACCGTTGACACCAGGGCCTACATTAGCAGCCGTGGGCCAGTTGGTCCAGTATGTTTGGTTATAAGCAATACGGTGCAACCACTGGATGATCGGAATATCAATTTGCTCAGCCCAGTAGATTCCCAATGCTTTTGCAGCTCCTTCTTGGAACGCCGGATCATTGGCATCTAGCGGAGCGATTTCATCCAGGATAGCATCAAACTCTGGATTGCTGTAGCGGGAGAAGCGGTTGTTACCGGCAGAGGTGCCGATTGAATCGCTGTATTTGCCGTGGAACAGGTTGAGTGCTTCATACGGATCGGCCAAGCTAGCACCGTGACCGAACATATACATTCCAGCAGCACCGTCAGCCATTTGCTGATAGGCATCATCGCCAAAGTTGATCGAGGCATCGAAACCTGCGTCCAGCAGCATCTGCTCCAATACAGGAACGATGTCACCGTGAATTCCGCCGAAACCGTGGATGGTGGCATTGACTGTCTCGCCATCGCGTTCCCAGAGGCCATCACCGTTCAATGCGAATCCGGCTGCTTCCATGAGGCTGGCGCTTTCATCGACGTCAAATTTGCGTGGCTCGTATTCCGCGATTAAAGCTTGAACATCATCACGGGCAACAAAGCTCTCCAAACCGGGGTAAAGCGGGAATGGGAAGATGGTCGTGACTTGTGCACCATCATAGACAATCTCATCAATCTTGTCGCGATCAATGGCCAGGCTCATAGCGCGGCGCACGTTTGCTTCATCATAGGGTGACACCAGCGTGTTGACCCACAGTGAGTTCGGCCACCAGTCCAGGTATCCATAAGGAGGCTGGTCACCTGTATGCGAAGTTACCATTGGATTTTGCTCAATGGTGCTTGCAATCAGGCTCTGGCGGAAGTCAAGTGCTGTGTCCATATCGTTATTGACGATGCGTTGGGCAACTGCTTCCATATTTGCCCCAACCTGACCGCCGAGGTTCACCATGACGATGCGTTTGACATCTGGCATTTCGATCAGGCCGGCTTCAACTGCCCACCAATCTTCACGCAGGTCAAAAATCTTTTGGGTTTGGTCCCAGACAACATTGGTGTAAGGACCAGAGTGAGGCATATCCAGGCCACCAGGATATTCACTGTAGTTATCCAGGGGTTCAAGTACATGCGCAGGAACAATCGGAATACCGGTGTCGAATTTCAGGGTCAACACTTCAAATTTAAAACGAGGTGCTGGCTGGTTAAAGGTGACAACCGTTGTCAGATCATCCACTACCTCAATCGATTCTACAAATTGTACAAAGGCGGCGTGGTAAGGCAAGGTTTCGTCTGCCAATTGACCTTCGAGCGTGAAAGCTACGTCAGCAGAGGTAACGGCAACGCCATCACTCCATTTTGCTGCCGGATTTACGCTAATGGTCAACTCGGTGAAGTCATCGTTATAGACCATGCTTTCGGCCAACCAGGGTGCCTCTACGTCAGCGAAGATGCGGAAGTAGGACAAGCCTTCCCACATAAAGCCATTGCCTTCCTGGTGGGTATAGCCGGGAACTGCCCACGGGTTGGTTACACCGATGGGAGAGGAAACGCTCCACCCAACGATAAGTGTATCTTCGCGGGCTACTTCCATCAATTCCATGGTCTCTTCTTCAGCAGGTGCAGCTTCTTCTGCGGGTGCTGCTTCTTCAGCAGGTGCAACTTCTTCTGCGGGTGCTGCTTCTGGGGTACCACAAGCGGCTACCACAAGCATCAGTATTACAAATAGGAAAAACAAATTACGTTTCATGTTTCAATTCTCCATTTATGGTTCGTTATTTGACGTTCTTCTTTCAACTATTGGAAATGAACTTTTTTTATATTCCAATCAATACGCCTCACCTCCTTTAAAATATGAGTACATAAATTAGTCTGCCTCCAGCAATCGAGGCAGTAGTTTGCGAGAGTCTGCATCCTTCCGCGGAGGAGCCGTTGTACTTCCCACACGGAGCTTAACCGGCAGTCTGATTTGTCTTGACTGGCGATTAGGGTTCTGTATAAGTGATAATACTAGTTTACCAGCCTCCAGTCCCAGACTGGCGAAATCCTGTTTTACAGTTGTAAAATCGAAGGGTAATAAATCGTCAAAAAGGTCTAACCCGTCAAAACCGGCAATTGAGATATCTTCTGGTACTCGAATTCCATTTTGAATGAGTACCTCGTGCATACGATATGCAGACACATCATTATGAAAGAAAAGAGCCGTGGGTTGATGCTTGATAATGAAATCCATCAGTTCCTGACCATATGCGGTGCTGGAAACACCAACATTACCACATTCTTTCATAATTAAGCTTTTAAGTCCAGCTTCTTTAATTGCTTTTATATACCCGTTCTCACGTTCAATTATCGTACTAATTCGCTCATGTTGATGCTCTGGCGTAAGAATACTCATGCCAATGCGCTTATGTCCCAATTCAATTAAATGCCACGTAATCTCATATGAGCCCTGCTCGTTGTCAGAGGTTACCCAACTAAGCGTTTCAGCCTGATCTTGAACAAATCGGTCGAGAAGGATAACGGGTTTTCCTTGATTTTGAAGTTGTTGAATTATTGGATGGATATCGGGATGCCCGGTACTATACAACACAATTGCATCAACATCAGAATCAAGCAGGCTTGTGAGAATCTCAAGTTCCTGTTGATGGTCGTGCTTGGATGAGCTGAAAAGGATGTCACAATTTGCCGAGGAGAGATGATCCTCAAGTGCGCTAAACATTTCCATTCCCATCCACCGCACCATTGTCCACACAATAGCAATCCTGGGTCTTGTACCTTGCTCCCGCGCTGAAGGCGGAAGAATAAGGGTGCCTCGTCCAGGCTGCCTGCTCAGCAATTCTTCAGTTTCTAAAATACCAAGCGCACGTCGGATAGTTCCCCGACTGAGATTATATTGAGTGGCTATTTCATGCTCACCAGGTAAATATGAACCGATTTCAAATCCTGGCGTTCCTAATTTTGACCGCAGATCATCCGCCACACGAATGTAGATTGGGAGTAAATCATAATCAGAAAGCGGTTGAATGCTCATAAGTGATTCAAATCTTATCGAAATGTAATTGTGAAAATTATCTAAATGTTTTATCAGTGTACATTTATGTACATTCTAGCAATTACAAATGTGATTGTCAATATACAATATCCAGGTTTTGCAACATCTTAAATTGACCATCAGTATCTACTCTTAAATTGTATAATGTCCATATTCCTTAGCAGTTTCAATCATTGCAAAAATATTGTCATCAGGAGTAAAAGCGGGTAAAGCGCATCCGGGGCCTAAAATAAATCCGCCGCCAGGGGCGAGAATATCGAGTGCTTCGCGACACTTTTCTGCAACTGCGTCAGGAGTTGCGTGCGCCATAATGCCACTTGGATCAATGGGGCCTAACAAGGTCGTTCGCCCATTTGCAGCAAATTTTGCTTTGGTCATATCCGCTTTTTGATCAATTTCAAGAATTGCTGCGCCTGTGCTAACCATATCGTCAATAATGGATGTTGAGTTTCCACAAATATGGTATGCGAGGAGAATATTTTGTGATTTCAGATCATCCAACAGGCGTTTGACATATGGATAAGCAAATTTTCGATAATATGTTGGAGAAATCACATCCGGCCCAGAAGATGAGTCTCCGATTGATGTTGCGTGTGCACCTTGTTCAATTTGGGCAACAGCAAAACGGTGGCAAACCTGCCGACAGAAATCCAATAGCTGCTCAATTTTTTCGGGCTGCTTGTTCTTAGCAAGGTCAAGCAAAAAATCGCCCATTCCGCGCAGTTCACAGGCCAGGCTGAATGGTCCCTGATCCGCCCTGCCAATAACAAAAGCCTGATCTCCAATTTGATCGACAACAATTCGGGTTGCCTTTAGTAATTCGCTCAAAATCGGATCTTTATAAGGGTCGGGCAATTTTAATTTATCAACTTCATCAAGACTTTTTAAAACCGGTGTCGTTGCAACCGGGGCAGAGTCAGATTGAAAACGCACCTCAACCCCTAATGCTCCAGCCAGCGCAGCGGTTCCATTTTCAATGATCAGTACATCATGGCCAAAACGCTTCCATGCCATGATCTGACCTTCAGCCATTGCCTCACCATCGCGAAAATAATCAGCATAAGACCCAACATTCATTAAACGGGCTGTTACCAGAAAATTATGCAGATCAACGGGGACACGATCTGGTAATTTCCCTTCAAGGGTAAGCAGGGTTCTTTCAATAGAATTCATTGTTGTACTGGCCGATCAAT
Source organism: Candidatus Desulfolinea nitratireducens (assembly GCF_982879505.1). Lineage (NCBI taxonomy): Bacteria > Bacillati > Chloroflexota > Anaerolineae > Anaerolineales > Candidatus Desulfolinea > Candidatus Desulfolinea nitratireducens. The sequence continues at coordinate 3,540 of NZ_CEYOSI010000097.1, read as the reverse complement.
AATTGTAGGGCTTTGAAGAATGTCATCCACAACGATACTTACTGCGCCAATCAAGCTCGCATTTTTTGCAAAACCGGAGAGAAGAATCTCAACGTTTGGGTTTATTTCAGGAAGTGAATGTTTTAAGGCAGTGTCCTTGATCGAAGGCAAAAGATATTCCCCAACGATGCTAAGAGGCCCTCCAAAAATAATTTTTTCTGGGTTGAAAATATTAATTAAGTTTGCAATACCAAGACCAATGGCAACACCAGTTTCAGAGAGAGCTTCGATAGCCACAGGATCACCATCGTCAGCCGCCTGTTTAATAATGGATATGGATAATGGGATATTTTCTTCTTTCAATAGGCCAGGAATAATACTATTTCGATTAACTTCCAGGCGAGCCTGAACTCGCTTTATGATGGAATACTGATTGGCATATGTTTCCCAACAGCCTTGATTCCCGCAATGACAAGATGAGAGGAATGGTTCAATCATAATCGGGGAATGACCAAGCTCCCCGGCATAGCCATTATTTCCCCGGTGTAATTCTCCGTTGAGAAAGAGCCCGCCGCCGATGCCCACACCAGCGAAAACAAAGATAAAATTTTGACTTTGCCGGGCTGCACCAAATAAATGCTCTGCAACCGCTGCAGCGTTAGCATCGTTTTCAATATAAGCCTGAATACCAGTATGACTGGAAATAATTTCCTTCAGAGGTACATTTCTCCATTGCAGGTTTGGGGCAAAGACAAGAATTCCTTCGTTCAGATCCACAGTTCCGGGTGTCGCAACCCCAAGACCAAAAAGGAAAAGATCCTGCTTTTTGCAAACAACAACAGCCCTGTTAATTAATTCCAATGTCTGAGCAAGTGTCTTTTCCTGGGCATCTGTTGGATTGGCATTCTCTCTTTGTTTCCACAAAATATTTCCTGCGAAGTCAGTCAATGCGACAGCAACAAAATCTATCCCCAATTCAACACCAATGATCCCACCAGCCCTGGGGTTGATTTCCAATAAAGTAGCTGGACGTCCCGTTCCTACAGTTTTTATTCCTGTTTCGTGGATCAGGTTCCGATCTATGAGAGATTCCACCAAACTTGAGACTGTAGATTTATTCAAACCAGTAATTTGTGCGATCTGTGCACGCGAAACAGGTGCATCATTATGGATCTGTTGAAGCACTAGTGAAAGATTTAGTTCACGAATCAGGGCTTGATCAGCTGAATTTTTTGATGACATAAGGGTTAGTATGTTGGAGCAACCAACTAATTAAATTATACAATAATTATAAACTTTGTCAATAACCTATCTCGCAAAAAAATGTCTGAATTTTCCAATCCGCAAAGGGTTGCACATCCCCCTCCCTTTTAATAATCTACATACAGTATAGGCTAAGAAAAACCATAATATTTACTGACATACTCAAATTGCTCATCAACAGTTTTCTCACCATTTGCTAATTTAGTAACTCCCCATCACGCTTGAAGATATGCAGGCTGGTTTCATAATCCAACGGAGTTCCCAGATGCTCTTTTATATAGTCATATGAATAGTGACTTGGAAACCGGATTTTACTCCGTTCTGATAAACTATTGGCGTTTGGCAAAAAGTGACAGCCAACGGCCCAGGTGGCAATTCGATCCGCTGAGGGTCACCTTTCAAGGTGAAATTCTCGAAGGTGGTTGGCTGTGTGAGAAGTGCTTCTTTCAGAGAACCAATGGCCTGTGTTGCTTCTTCTTTTAAAGGAGGGATCACCCCTCTTTATTTTTCGATCACCAGAGGATTTTTGACAAAGATCTGCAAGGCAATTAGCGTAATTATTCCAAATCCAGCCGAAGCCAGGAATGTGGTCTGGTACGAGACGGCATCAGCCAGCCAGCCACCGAATATGGGCGCCAGCAAAGTTGCTGGAGCGAGCATTGTGTTGGCCATACCAATATAAGTCGGACGGTGGGCTTCGGTTCCGAATTGCACACTCATAGTCAGGCTGGTCGTCCAGACTGCCACAATGGAAATACCGGCCAGGATCATGACGGGATAGAACCATATCAGAGATGTAGCCCACCATGCCAGCACCCCACTAATCACGGATGCAATTATTCCAATCTTGAGCATGGTGTGATGTCCCAGGCGGTCGCCAAACCAACCCATCACCGGATTGGCTACGATCTGACTGATCATTAACACACTGGTCAGTACGCCTGCGGTGAATACATCCATATCCAGATAGCGAGTGCAGTAGACGATATAGAAGGCATATCCCATGGTAGCGAATTGCATCAGCACACGGCTGAACATGAAACCGCGGAAGTTCACATCCCGGCGCCAGATGGTGCGTGTGCCGAGCCAGAAAGGGTCTTTCTTCTGATGATTGACCTTTTGCGTATCCTCTGGCTCACGCGTTAGTGCGATTATTCCCAGAGAGATGATCAGCGAGATACCTCCCAGGAGAAAAAGCCAGGTGAAATCTTGGGGGGATTTCAGTTTGCTCAAGACAATTCCTGCCAGGATGGCTGAAATACTGGCTGCAAGGTTCGCCAGAGCAGCCTGCCCCCCGAAAAACGAACCTTGGTGTCTGGCTGGAATTATTTTGGCCATCATACTCTGCCAGGGATTAGCAGCCAGCCCACCACCTAATCCTTGCCAGATCAGCAGGATGAAGGTCAGGGTTAGGGCCAGCGAGTTATTTTTTCCGAGGAAGAACCATGAGACAGCTGCCAATCCGAAAAATGGGATCCGCTCATGGATGGTCATCATCAGAACGGCCGGTTTATAGCGCTTCATTCTGGAGACCCAACTTGCTGCCAGCAATTGGGGCAATTGCCAGCCGACGCTGTGGATCGCGGGAATCAACCCAATCAGGATGGCGGAATCGGTCATCTGGCTGACAAATAGAGGGATGATGGTAATGAAGGAGGCAAAGCCAATGCCAAAGCCAAAGAAGCCGCCATCCAGCAGATTCACGATAAGATTGTGCTTTAAGTTTTTACGAATTTCTATTTGAAGTGTCGATAATGTTGTCTGCATCAATATTCTCTGCCTAATTGGGTTTACTATTTAAAATCAGCAAGGCATTGTACACCCAATTATGGTGACAAACAATAGGCACTCCCCATGGAAATTTATATCATTGACATCAAGACCACAAGAAAAATCATTACCCTTCAAACGTGAGAATCTGGAAGCGTTAGTTTAGCTGCTGGGTTCGCTAAATCAATAACAAAGGGTTTCTATCTTCGGCAGGCTTGGACCATATCGCAAATTTCTTCCAGCGCAATTTCACGGCTTTCCTGATGCAAAGAACGGCTGTGATGCCCAACCGAAAAGAAATAATGATCCCCTAAGACTACACGCATCTGTCGCGAGCCAATCCCCAACTCCACTAATAAATCGAGCATGGAAGTCAATCCAACAAGACGGTCTTCATGGCCTAAGAGAACCTTAAAATTCTGCCACTTTTTATTTTGAACAGGGAGTTTTGCGCCCCCCATGGCATAAAAGGTATTTGCGAGTGTTTCCTTTGCCGTTGCTTTGAACACTTTTTCATGAGTGGCCTGC
>NZ_CEYOSI010000096.1:5843-12221 GCF_982879505.1 Candidatus Desulfolinea nitratireducens | reverse complement strand
GGCTTGCACTAATACCAGAAAGAGAAAGATTAATAATTGCATAAGAAAGAGCCTTTTTGTCACGCTGCTTCAAGTAATGTAACGCAAGGACAATGCCTACAGCTGCTACAGTAAAGACCACGGAATGAGAAAACCATAAAATCATGATATTAGTAAAAGTAAAGAATATAATTTCGCGACTTGAGAAGGACTTCATAAGTTGGCTACTGAGCAAAACAAGGAGAAACAAAGAGGCAGCCACATCCCCCATATACTGTTTTGTTTCAGCAGAATAATAGATCAGAGTAGAGCTACTTGCAAATAAAGCAACAGAAAATATGGTCCCTGCCTTATTCAAATAACGTTTGGCCAGGATCGCAATCAAAAATAATGATGCACAACTTGTTAAAAGAGAATAAAGCCTGAAAGCATATTCGGAATCCCCAAAAAATAAGGTAGTGGTCTTCACAAAAAAAAGAAAACCGATCGGCGCGCCCTGCTGATAAGGTAAGGGTTGCTGGGTCAACTCCCAGAAAGATAGTTGGATGATATCCAAGGCTATCATGGCTTCGTCCAACCAAAGAGAGCGACCAGCGAGATAATGCCTGGCTCTAAATAAAATCCCCAAAGCTATAACAGCCATCAAGGCGAGGACAAAGAATTTCTCCGCTTTTTCTTTTTGCAAAAAAGAAGAAATCACATTTCTCATTCTACCCCTTTAAGCCTTTCCTTAAGTGAGATCAAGGCGTCCACTGGCGTCGGGTCTACTCCATAGCTCATCGCCAGGTAATAAGCCAGATAATCTCCAAAATGTAGCGCCGTCCAGATCTGCGAAAGCGGCGTTTTTCCCTTTGCATCATAGGCATCGGTGCTCAATCCCTCGAGCATAAAGGCCTTGCGAGTTATATTTGAGCGTAAGCGATTGCGGCGATGATCCGAAGCCGCGCGCAGAAAAAGATTATGCGTGTGAAGCATGACATCTTCAGGGTGGTGGTTTCCGGCCAGGGTATTATGATCCGCTTCAGGCAAAAGTGAAAAATTGGAACCTGCCTTGGCAATCTCGTTGATCTGGCCTGTCCAGCGGCGGGCAACTGGCGCAAGATAATTTGATCCAAAAACCGTGACCCAGCGTCCGACCGATTGCCCGGCATAGCGTTTGGCTGGATTTTTATGCACAGGAACATCTGCACGCAGCGCCTCCTGCTGAGATTTCAACTCTGCTACCGTTTCAGCGACATCAACCTGATCCGAGGGGATGAAGCCAGCCCGCACAAAGAGCGCGAGCAGCATCCCAAAGGAGAAGCCGACCGCAGCGCGGGGCTGTCCTCTATGTTCAAACTCCCAGAGAGGGATATCAGCAGATGCAGCCTTTTTGGCCAGTTTGCCGCCTGTGCTGAGAGCAATAAGCGTGCAATTCGCATTCAGGGCTGCCTCGAAGGCCGTCAGCGTTTCTTCGGTATTGCCCGAATGGGAGCAGGCGATAAAAAGGGTTTCGGGACCACTGGCGAAGGCTGGCAAGTCGTAGTCACGGTGGACGATGATGGGCACTGAGCAAATTGGGGAGGCGTATGAAGCGAGAAGGTCGGCACCGATTGCAGACCCGCCCATCCCGGCAATGATGATCTGTCGAATATTGGAGAGATTCGGTAAATCCTGTGTTTGACCCAAACGCCAGGCTGTGGCAAGTTGATCTGGAAGCCCGTCGATCTCGGCAAGCATATTTTGGGGATCAAGTTTTGCAAAATCCTGGTGATTATTTAGAAGCATAATTTGTCTATTCGTTGAAGGGGTGCTATTTTATTGTGATCTCGGCCAATCCAGCAAAAGATTTTCTATAAGTAAGCGCGCATTGACGTTCCGCTTGAGTTGACCAATCCCGTTTTCTACCGCGTTAAGGAGTTTTTTTGCCTCGGAAAGATTCAGTTTTTTGGCAAGGTTTTCGATCACTGCGCGGCGATCAAGATTGGCAATCGTATCTTCTTCGCCTGCGACTCGGAGCATCACATCCCGCCAGAGGGAGAGCCACAAGATGAGTGTTTCGCGAATACTATCTTTTTCTTTGGCGAGTTTCTCGGCATAAGAAAAGCGTTCCACACGGGAGGCTGCGAGAAGATTTTCGAGATCATCCAGTTTCTCATTCCGAAATTCAAGAGCAGATTCATCCTCCAGCAGGCGGAGGGCGTAGCCCGGTCTGCCCGCTGAAAGGGAGGCGATCAACTGCGCTTTGACATCATCAGCGCCTTTTTCGCGGAGAAATTCTTCGACCTGGAGTGTGGGCAATGAACGAAGACGGATCACTTCACAGCGTGAGACGATCGTGGGTAATAATTGCTCGGCGTTATCCGCTGTGAGAAGCAAAATGACCTTGCTGGGGGCTTCTTCGAGTGTTTTCAGAAGGGCATTTGCCGCGCTGGGATTTGCTTCCTGAAATCGATGTAATAATACGATCCGATATTTGGCCTGATAAGGAGAAAGCAAAACGCCTTTAAGCAACTCGCGAATTTGCTCCACTTTGAGGGTGCCGCCCTCCTGATCTGCCTGGATGATGTGCAGGTCGGGATGCTGCATCGCGGCGATTTGACGGCAATCTCTGCACTCGCTTTGCTCGCCGCAAAACTCTCCAGGCAAGGGGGGTTGAGGGCAATTTAGAGAACGCGCAAATGCCAGGGCCAGAGATCTGCGTCCCAACCCGGGCGGGCCGGTAAAAAGATAGGCATGCCGCTGTGTTTGATTGGCGACATGCTGGCGGAGCATATCCACCGCCCATTCATGTCCGAGAAGATTCCAGTTATTAGCCATGGGTATCCAGCTTTCAGTCCCTGAGCAGAGATGCAGCGAAGCGTAGTCGCCTGTATTTGAAGAGTGAAGAGCGGTTTCTCAGGAGCTGTCAGTATTATCGTTCATTCTCAAGCCCATCCCGCATTCGCTCAAAGGAATTGAATCGTTCGCGATGTAATTCGCCGCTTTTGAGCGCTTCGAGAACGGCGCAACCCGGTTCGTGTACATGGGTGCAGTCACTAAAACGGCAACGGGCAACGAGCGGAGCGATATCGGGGAAATAGCCATCAAGCTCTTCTGGCTCGGTATCCCAAAGAGCGAGGGATTTCCAACCAGGTGTATCGGCAACATAGCCGCCATTTTCAAGCGGTAGGAGTTGACGGAAATTAGTCGTGTGTGTCCCTCGATTGAGGGCCGCGCTTATTTCGCTTACGGCGAGTCCCAAACCAGGTTGCATCGTATTCATCAGGCTTGATTTTCCCACCCCAGAAGGCCCGGCCAGTGCAGAGAGTTTCCCCTGCAATACTTGTCGCAATTCCTCAACACCGATATTTTTCTCAGCCGAAGTATAGATGACCGGATAGCCAATTTTCTGATAATGCCCAAAAATCTCCCGGGCTTTTTCCTGCCCAACCAGATCAACCTTGTTGGCAACGATAATTGCAGGGATTTCCTGCTGTTCTGCGATGACAAGAAAACGGTCGAGCATACGCAAATGCGGGTCGGGACTGGCACAGGCAAAAACAAACAGGGCCTGGTCCGGGTTGGCAAGCAAAACCTGCCTATAGACGCCGCGAGGGCGAGGATCCATGCGGACGATGGCGCGATCACGGGGAAGGACCTCTTCGATCATACCCGTACCTTCCGGGAGAATGCTGATCTGAACCTTATCTCCAACGGCAATGAGATCCCCTTTACGACCTCCCTGTTTTAGACGTCCCCGCAACTGACATGAGATTGTCTCCTCTTTCCGCTCTCCCCCTGCCCCCTTCGAGGATGCTCCGCCAGGGTCGAGATTAACATCAAAGAAGCCCGATTGTGATTTTATAACCAGTCCCCGAAAGAATTTCTCGCTCATCACGGTTACGGTGTATCCGTTGGGATGCCGCCAATTGGAGTCGGCGTTTTGGTTACATTAAATTTGGTTTCAAACCAATACGTTGTCTGGGGGCTGCCATAATAATAAGATTCTGCGATCCGCCTGAAAACAGGTGCTGCATAATCTGAGCCTTCGCCAACATTTTCAAGAACAACCGCGATGGCAATATCCGGGAGTCCGGTATCTGCTTCAGCCAATGTATAGCCAGCAAACCAGGCGTGGGGAACGCCATCTGTTTCAGCGGTGCCGGTTTTTGCAGCAGTTTTAATGCGGTAGCCGCGCAAACGAAAATTTGCTGTGCCGCGTGGATTTTCGATGACACTGATCATCGCGTCTTGCAAGGTTTGTAAATACTCTGGTGAAAGAGGCAATGTGCTCCGGGCTTCAGGCTTGAAAACAGAGGTTGGAGCGCCACTAATGGGCTGAATTTTCTCGATCATTTGAGGACGATAAAGCGTGCCACCATTCCCGAGGGCTGCCATAAAACTGGCAACCTGCAAGGGAGTCACAAGGGTTGTCCCCTGCCCAATGGCATGGTTCACAGCCTGGATCGCGTCGGTTGGGTCTTCGATCATGCCCTGGGCCTCAGCCGCCTGTCCCAAACCGGTGGCCTGCCCAAGGCCAAAAGAGCGGGCCATATTCGAGATATCCGTCGTTCGTTGGGAGCTATATAAATCCAATCCGATATGCCAGTAGTAGGGATTGCAGGAGACCATCAGGCTTTCAGAGAGAGTCACCTCACCGCTGGGTTTGGTGTAGCAGGTATTCAAGTCTAGCGCATTTTCGGGGTCGAGCGCATATGAGGTCCGAATCTCATCCTGGCAATGTTCGTAAGTCCAGTCATCCAAAACGCGATCGTTTAATTCAACAAAATGATAGCCGCATTCATAAGGGGTTTCGGAGGTATATAAGCCACTGGAGAGAGCCGAAGACAGGGTGATCACTTTAAAAACGGAACCCAGCGGATATTGTCCCTGGGTGGCTCGGTTGACCAGAGGCTGGTTGAAATTATTGAGTAAGGCTGGCAAAGCCTGATTATTAACGTTGGTTGGTTCAAAGAGATTCGGGTCAAAACCTGGGGAGGAAGCCATCGCCAGGACGCGCCCGGTATCTTTTTCCAGCACAACTGCCGCACCAGTAAAACCCTTGATTGCATTCTGTGTGTAGAGTTGCAAGTCTTTATCGAGGGTGAGATATAAAGAAGAAGCCGGACCGGGATCGCTCTGTGCAAGGCGGGTAATAATTTGCCCCTCTGGACTGACAACATAAAGAGAACCGCCATGTTTGCCCGAAAGATATTCTTCGCCCCATTTTTCGAGTCCTGCATAACCGACTTTTTCACTTCCGCCATAACCGCGGCGTTGGTATTCTTCCAATTCCTCTGCCGGGATGGAAATTACATAACCCACAGCCTGCGGCCCGACACCGCCATCAAAATAATAACGCGCCTGATAAGGCGTTGCAAAAAGACCGCCGAAGTTCATCCGCAAAATACGCGCAGCTTCATCTGCTGTCACTTCCCCCACGGGAATATACCAATCTGCCCCCGCGTTGGCATAGCTGGCAGCGATCTCTTCGGGATTGGTTCCCGTTAGCTGGCTTAGCTCGTAGAGCAGCGTACCTTCAGAGTTAAAATCAATTTGACCCGGCACAATTCCCAATGCAACCGCATCTGCCTGCGTAACAATGGCATCTCCGTCACGGTCGTAGATATCGCCGCGAGAGGGAATTTGATAGTCCATCGCCAATTTATTTCCACCGACCAACTCAGGCAGGATCAGACCCTCATCCCACTGCACAAACCATTGTCCATCTTCAAGAGTCAGGGGTGCTGTCATCTCTCGCGTCAGATCCCCGGCGAGAACGGTCTTATAGGTCACACGGAAGGCAACTTGCGCCGAATTCGGGTTCGTGAGCGCAGAGAGAATTTCTGCTTCGATTTCGGTCAGGCTCATCGAATTCAAGGCATCTTTATAGCGGGTTGTAAAATCTTCCTGCGAGATCGAATCCTTGCTGAGTTTGCTGAGCATGCTATACATGGTGGCATAGCTTTCCACCTTATACGCTTCAATAAAAATAGTCATTGCCGCTCGTGCATCAGGCGCAGAAACAATTGTCACTGAAGGATCTGGCAAGGTTGCAGCCGGCTCATCCGTACTGCCAAAGGAGGGAAGCGAAATCGACCCGGAAGTACAGGAGGTTAATATCAACAAGGCTGCGAAAAGGTTTAACAAAAGACAGGTTTTTCTTTTCATTGTTTTATCCAAGATTTTCGCCGCGTAAAACCGCGGACGAGATTGTACAATCATAATTTAAAGAAGACTGGCAATGCTGAGGCATATCTGCCGAAACAGAAACTCCGGCTTTTTCAAGCGTCCTCGCAGTATGGCAGATCGGCAGCCCCATCACACTGGCAAAACAACCTGAAAAACTTTCAACCGGGTGAAATCCAGCATGCTGGATGGCATATCCGCCTGCCTTATCCAATGGATCACCGCTCTGGATGTAAGTATCCATCTCCG
>NZ_CEYOSI010000096.1:1613-5833 GCF_982879505.1 Candidatus Desulfolinea nitratireducens | reverse complement strand
CTAATGCATAAGTCGGTTTCCAGCATCCCACCTTCTGGATGATAGATCGCGATCGCGGTGTAGACCTGATGCGTACGTCCGCGCAGTTGCCGGAGCATTGCTTCCGCTTCGCGCGCATCCCGAGGCTTGCCGAGGATTTGATCAGCATCCACCACAGCTGTATCTGAGCCGATCACAATGCCCTCACCCCCTGCCCTCTCCCTGAGGGAGAGGGAGCTTGTACCTTCCTCCCCAGGGGGAAGGCCAGGATGGGGGACAGCCCGCGCCTTGGCTTCTGCCAAGCGCAGGACATAATTGGCAGGGCTTTCATCGGGCAGAATGCTCTCGTCTACATCAGCAGATGTGACATCGAAACCTAAACCAGTACAGGAAAGTAATTCACGTCGGCGCGGAGATTGCGACGCCAATAGTATTAAATGGCTTTCTTTTTTTATCACGAGGCGGATTCTAACACAAGAGCCGATTCACGTTGTACAATGGTACGAAAGTTGTCTAGTTGTGCTAATTCATATGTTGATTCGCTAAACCGCCCAAGGAGATCCTTTTGAACACCCTGAAAGAACGTATTCTGCAAGATGGTAAAAACCTCGGCAATGGCATCCTCAAAGTAGATGGATTCGTTAATCATCAAGTGGATGCCGTCTTAATGGATGAGGCAGGCAGATTATTTGCCGAGCTCTTCAATGACGTTGAAGCGACAAAAATTCTGACCGCCGAAATCTCCGGGATCGCTCCGGCAGTGATGGCAGGCAAATATATGAGGTTGCCCGTCGTTTATGCCAGAAAAAGCAAACCGATCACCATGCCCGATCAGGTTTTTCTGACCCTCGCTCCCTCACATACCAAAGGCCGCACGGTTGAGTTGATCGTCTCCCCTGAATATCTCACCAACGGAGAACGCGTCCTGATCATCGACGATTTTCTTGCCAGCGGCGCGACCATCCTCGGGTTGGTTCGCCTGACTGAGATCGCAGGTGCAAAGGTTGTCGGCGTGGGCGCGTTGATCGAAAAGGGCTTTGAGGGCGGGCGTGAGACGCTTGAAAAACTGGGCTTCCTTGTCAAATCGCTGGCCTGCATCGCTTCGATGGATGGTGACAAGATCGTTTTTTCTGACTAGTTTTTCGTTAGGGCGACCGTCCGGTCGCCCCTATATTAAACCCATGAACTCAATCGTCATCCTCGATTTCGGCTCACAATACGCCCAACTGATCGCACGCCGTGTGCGAGAAAATCACGTCTACTGCGAATTATTCCCCTGGGACGCGCCAGAATCTCAGGTTCTCGCGCTCAAGCCCCAGGGTTTTATCCTCTCTGGCGGGCCTGCCTCCGTTTATGCGGATGGCGCGCCGCAAGCTCCTGCATATATTTTGGATTCAGGAATCCCGATTCTCGGCATCTGCTATGGGATGCAAGCCCTGACCGTTGCCCTTGGCGGGCAGGTGGATCCATCCACTGAGCGCGAATATGGTCACGCCGAGATCGAAGCCCTGATACCGGGGACGATGCTGGATGTGCTCTCCACAGTCTGGATGTCACACGGGGATCGAATCACAAAGTTGCCGGAGGGTTTCGTCGCGCTGGCAAAATCGGGGAACAGCCCCTACGCCGCAATGGGCGATTTTGAGCGCAAATATTTCGGGGTGCAATTCCACCCTGAAGTGCATCACACCCCAAATGGGTCCGAGATCCTGAAACATTTTGCCGTGGATATTTGCGGGGCAAAAGCTGATTGGACGCCGGATAATATCATCGAGGCCAGCGTGGAGGCAATTCGCAAACAGGTTGGGGATGAGCGCGTTCTCGCGGCTGTCAGCGGGGGCGTGGATTCATCGGTCGCGGCGGCGTTGGTGCATAAGGCGGTTGGGGAGCAACTCGTCGCCGTTTATGTGGATACGGGACTGATGCGCAAAAATGAATCGGAGGAGGTTATTTCCGCTTTTCGTGAGCATCTTGGCGCGGAATTGGTCGCTGTGGATGCAGCTGATGATTTTCTGGGGGCGTTGGCGGGGGAGAGCGACCCTGAGAAAAAACGCCGGATCGTGGGGGAGAAATTTATCCGGATTTTTGAAGAGCAGGCAAAATCTGTGGGGCAACCCCGCTTTCTGGTGCAGGGGACGATTTACCCTGATGTGGTCGAATCCTCTGCGCCAGATCGGGATAAGGCGGCGAAGATCAAGAGTCATCATAATGTGGGGGGCTTACCGGAAGATATGCAATTTGAGCTGGTTGAGCCTTTGCGCTACCTTTTCAAAGACGAGGTGCGCGCAGTCGGGGAGGCGCTGGGGCTGCCGGAGAAGCTGGTTTGGCGGCAGCCATTTCCGGGTCCGGGATTGACCGTGAGATGCCTGGGAGCGGTGTCCCCTGATCGGGTGAAACGCTTAAGAGCGGCGGACGCGATCCTGCTGGAGGAGCTATCCAATATAGGCATGTTGGGTAAAGGCGCGGCGACATCCCAGGCTTTCGCGGTGCTGCTGAATGTGCGATCGGTGGGGGTGATGGGCGATCAGCGGACGTATCAGGAGGCGATTGCGATCCGGGCCGTGACGACGGATGATTTTATGACCGCCGGGTGGACGCAACTCCCGCATGAGGCGTTGGCGAAGATCTCGAGCCGGATCGTGAACGAGGTGGAGGGGATCAACCGGGTGGTGTATGATATTACGTCGAAGCCGCCCGCGACGATCGAGTGGGAGTGAATGTTAAAAGAACCGTCCTCCTGCACGGACTCGGGAGGGCCTCCCTTTCGATGGCATATCTGGCTAATCGGCTTCAAAGGGCTGGTTCCCAGCCAGCGATGCAGAGAGCAAAGTGCTCTCGGGGTGAGTAACAAAAGGAACTGCCGCACGTGTTCGGCGGGATAAATCCCTGCCTTAGTTCATGGAAGCCCTGCGGGCTGGGTGCTTTTAGCCCCGTAGGGGCTTTCACGAATTGAGGAAGGACTTCAGTCCGCACCGAAAAAAGAAGCGAAAACTAATGAAGAACAAAACCCTCCCCGCAGGCTGGTTCCCCGCCAGCGATGCAGAAAGCAAAGCGCTCTGGGATGAACGACAAATAGAATTGCACCTATCCGCCCGTAGGTAAACCCCGCGGGCTATGAGCTAAAGGACGATGCCTTAAAGGATGCTTCGCGAAATCGCCCTTGTTTGCCAGCCCCCTGCGAATAGCGTGAAAAATGTACTCTAACGACTATGACAGCATTTGAATATAAAGAAAAGCGATCGGCCAATGTTGCGTTATTGCACGGACTCGGCAGAGCCTCCCTTTCGATGGCATATCTGGCAAATCGGCTTCAAAGGGCTGGTTATTCGCCTTGCAATATCTCGTACCCATCGCACAAACACCCAGTTAAAAAGCTCGCAATGGATTTTGTCCTTCCAGCGATTGAACAATGTTTTAGGTATGGGTCCGAACCGATCCATTTCGTAACACACTCTCTGGGCGGGATCATCGTCCGTCAGTTGGCGGCTTCGAAGGCAAATATTAAAATCGGGCGCGTTGTGATGTTGGCCCCACCAAACGGTGGGAGCGAAGTGGTAGATACCTTGAGCAAATGGCCTTTCTTCGGTGCAGTGAACGGTCCGGCCGGGAAAGAGTTAGGGACGTCCGAAAATGATCTTCCAAGGTCTTTGGGTCCCGCGCCATTTGAGGTTGGCATTATCGCAGGGAATCGGACGATCAATCCGCTTTTATCAAAGATGATCGAGGGCGAAAACGACGGGAGGATGTCCATAGAAAACACAAAACTGGAGGGCATGGCAGCTTTTCTGGTTCTGCCTGTCAGTCATCCATTGATCATGTTAGACAGAAGGGTAGCGGAGCAAACAATTCATTTTTTGGAGCATGGTCTATTTCAGAAATCGCCGTCCGCATCGTGAATGAGGTGGAGTAGGTGCTTAGAAAAGCTTCACCACAGAGCCGTTGCTAATTCCGTTATGCCGTTACACAGTTTTGTTTTGCCGTTACACAGTTTCGTTTTGCCGTTGCCCAGTTCCGTTTTGCCGTTGCCAGTTCCGTTTTGCCGTTGCCCAGTTCCGTTTTGCCGTTGCCAGTTCCGTTATGCCGTTGCACAGTTTTGTTTTGCCGTTGCCAGTTCCGTTATGCCGTTACACAGTTTTGTTTTGCCGTTGCCCAGTTTTGTTTTGCCGTTGCCAGTTCCGTTTTGCCATTGCCAGTTCCGTTTTGCCGTTGCCCAGTTCCGTTTTGCCGTTGCCAGTTCCGTT
>NZ_CEYOSI010000096.1:0-1513 GCF_982879505.1 Candidatus Desulfolinea nitratireducens | reverse complement strand
ATGCCGTTGCACAGTTTTGTTTTGCCGTTGCCCAGTTCCGTTTTGCCGTTGCCAGTTCACAGAATCTCGTTTCAAATGCCCCGTCTTTTTCACCGTGATATCTTGCTCAGGAATTGCTTTCTCATGTAAAATACAAGGTACATCCAGAAAAACGCAGGATACTCTTTTTCATTGGCAGGCCTGCCTGGCTTTAATCCCCAAGTCTATCTAACGTTTTTCTGGACACGGCTTAGTTCAACAGGGTTGATACGGCGGTTCTCACTTCCCTTCTGACCGACTTGATCTTTTTCGCCGTATCAACCCTTAACCGTTGGGCAGTTGTTTCTTAAAAAAATTTACTTGAGGATGAATACCCAAGCCAATGAATAAAGAGGCAAGATTAATCCTAGGTTTTACTCTCATTAGCAATATCATTGTGATCTACGCAATTATTTCCTTTGGTATTGGCAAATTTTTTATTTCTTGGTGGCAATCAAGCTCAAGATATATAATAGGTGTCATTGTTATTGCATTGATTTGGTATATCCTTTGGATTAAGCGAATTAATAATAAAAACGAATTCATCGAGTTATCAGACCTTGGCTACAAAGAATCATTATTACAAAACGCCGACAAAGATTTAACCATAAGCATGTGCCCTCAATGCGAGGTAGATTGCTATTATTTCTCAAACGATCCTGAAAAATCTCACATCCTGAATTGTTGGAATTGCCAGCATGTTTTTTCTTTTGCATGGTGCGATAAATGCGGTATGGGGTCAGATTTTATTAAAGATATCCCACAAAACCCGTCATCATGGGAATGCCCAGAATGTAATCAAACATATCCCTTATCTAGTGGAATTTTCATAAATGTTACAAATTCAATGTCGCTCAAAGACCTTCCTTTAAAAGTTCATCTAGGTTGGTTAAACAGGCAAATGAATTTTGAAAAAGAACAGGCTGCAACATCGATTTGGCTTATGTCAACATTAGTTTTAAGTTACACATTAATATCGCCAATAGTTGAATCTCTCAATGACACATATTTTAGAATCGACTGGTATCCAATATTAGCTGGGTTAATTTCAATAATTGTGTTTATTTCAACGTGGTATGGGTTTGTCTTATATCCAACGAAGTTGATGAAAAAAATTGCACAATCAAAAGATGAATTGTAAACACACAATATCTTGAACAATCCACCCGCCCAACAAAGCGTGCACACGGACTCGTGGGATGCGCCCCGCTATAATGAGTTGGTTCTGGCTAATGGAATTACCACTATAATGAAAGATATCAAGTCCCACCCACTTGCGGCTAACGCAAGCCGTTGAAACTGTCGAAAAAGTCCCTTTTCAAAAAAGATTTTTGAAATGTGGGACAGAAACACTGAAAAGCACCTAGTTTTTTGTGTTCTGAGCAACATTTTGGCGATTTTTGAGCCTGTTGTGGGAGATTTTTATGAACATTTTTTGCACTAGGGGTTTTTCGACAGTCTCGTTAGCCCGCCTGACCACCCACCGCCGTAACTC
>NZ_CEYOSI010000095.1:1815-12391 GCF_982879505.1 Candidatus Desulfolinea nitratireducens | reverse complement strand
TCACCGTTTTCGAAAACCCTTCTTGGTCTCAAGGATGGTCGGTTTGCCACCTTTTCAGCCCTGTTTTCTGTCGGTTGAGGTTTTTGCACGGTACGGGGGCGGGTGACTGCTCCACCGACCATAATTGGCACGCTTTTGACTTGCAAGCCTCTACATGCCTTGAAGTTGCTCACGAATTAAAGTGCTTAATTTCTTGATGACTTCATTGAAATTGTCAGGCGGCAATTTACAACTAAACTCTGCTTTCCTGGCCTTCCAATCAAGACTTTTTACTTGGTCTGATAAGATTGCGCCTTTGACTTCTAAACCTTTGGGTATCAAAACTTCAAATGGGTAGCCTTTGACTTGACTTGTAATTGGGCAGAGAATGGCTAAACCAACTTTTCCGTTATAAGCCTTCGGAGACAAAACCAATGCTGGTCTATGTCCTGCCTGCTCATGCCCTGCTTGTGGATTGAACATAATCCAAACGATGTCACCGCTGTCGGGAATATAAGCCATAATTTCACCAAACTTCATTTCCTACGGCAAAACCCGTATCAACTTTGTTATGAAGATTATCTTTAGTAATTCCCGCCAGTAATCCATTCAATGTCCAACTTGGTGCAGGAACTGGAGTAATGATAATTTTGCCTTTGACAATGCTGATTTCTACAAATGAATCATTTTCTAATTGAGCGTCAACAGCAAAGGCTTTCGGTATTCGTAGGGCAAGACTGTTGCCCCATTTCTGAACTTTTGTGAGCATAAGGTTATCTCCTTTTTGTTTCTACAATAAAGATACACCTATTCACTCAATTAATCAAGAACTTATTTTGTTGTGCAAGGAGCGTGCCAACTAGGTGTTCAGCGGTCATTTGACCGTCTAAGGGACTATGGACTGCCACCGTCTAAATTGGATATTTGAAAAAAAAGTATACAGCCAAAACTTAAACGAGTACTTAAAAAATAATCTGCTAGTTCAACTATTCTTGCCATTCTCTCAGCAGGGCAACGATGTTGTTGATTACATCATTTCCTAAAATGCCATCAAACCCATCCATGGCTGTGCCTCGCCGTCCTTCCAGAATGAAATCTATTAAACCTTCATCCTCTTGAGTCTGAATAAATGAATTAGTGAGCAAGTTCGGGCCTATGCCTCCACTACCGTCATCGCCATGACAAGGGGCGCAATTGGTACTAAATGAGGCTCTGCCCATTTCTGCCGGGGGCAATAGAGCAACCAATCTAGACTCGGCTTCAAAAAGACGATTTTCATCGATCATGATAATGATGGTCTCAATTTCTTCTGCCTGGTTTTGAACAGCCTGAACGAGAGCGGCACGGCTGCGGTTGAAGAAATTGATGCGTTGGTTATTCAAATTGAAGAAACGATGACCACTGAACAAGTCGCATCTATTGCCGCGATGCATCTTACCCGGGAAAGCATGGGCGAAATCATGCAGGAATATGCCTTGTCATTGGGTGGCGGCGAAACCCCACCCGAAGGTTTTGTTCCCGGTCAAGGACGCGGGGGTGGATCTGGGGTTCCCGGTTTGAGCGGTCCAGGTGGTGGTAGCGATACTGGTATGACTCCTGAACAGATCGCTACAGCCCAAGCTGAGCGTGAAAAATCAGGCGAAGCTGGCAGTATGCTGAACAGCCGTATAGCCCGCGTCATCGCCGATGGGTTGATTGGATTATTGCAGAGTAAATAGCTGATTTATGTATATCGATAAATGTATAGAAAGATAACGTTGTTGCAATGAACTGATCCCTTCTTATTAATGTGCTATACTAAAACAAGAAATCCGGACATATTGTATCCGAATTTCTTGTTTTAGTATGACTCTTATAAGCGATTTTTTTTATAATTCTCAGGAGAACGATTTTGAAAAAAAACTTAGTGGTATTGGTATCTATATTAGTTCTATTCGTCTTTCCTGTTTCTGTCTTTGCAGGTAGTAGTAATTTTGACGTGTCTAACGAGTCTGATTGGGAGGATGACTTTATTGAAGGTTGCCGGGCCAATAGCGGCCTGCCTTTCGAATGGGATTATGGCATCGGTTGTGATTTTGAAACTGAAGAAGATGTTTTCTGCACCTATGATGATCAATGCGATGCTGGCTGGCTCTTAGATTTAGATACGCAAAAACCATCAAGAACTACATCTGGAGATTCGTCAGAATGTGAGAACGGTGAAATGATATCAATAGCATCCGTGGGCGCAAATGGCGGGGTTTCCATTGAGGAGGTTTGCGCTACAGGCATAACAACTATTGCCAGGGAAGAAGAAATTGAGGATTTCCCCCTCGAGGACTTGCTGAATGTGGAAATTACCACAGCCGGTCAAAAAGCTAAAAAGCCTCAAACTGTTGCGTTGGAAAATGATGATGACTACAGTCCTGGTGATTTTTCGGGCGATTGTGAACTGGCCGGTGGAACCCCTGAAACCAGCCGAATGCCGAACGGCGATTTTTACTATGAGTGCCGTTTTGATGACGGCGATATTATTGCCTGTGATAATTTTGGCTGTTACCCAACACCTGATTCCGGGTTTAAAGTAGGTTTTCCAAAACTAAATGCTTTAGAAGCAATTATTTTGGAAAGAGCTGTGGCAATTAGTGATGATGACCTGGATGATTTGAATGAAGCTTGCGAACTGGACGGGGGGGATGGGTCGTCAACATCAGATGGTGGACAGTTTTTCTGTGTTCATGAAGATACTGCCTGGTATTGTGAAGATGATTTTTGGTCGGAGGGGGGCCTAAAGTGCGAACCAATAGCTGAATCAGATGATAAGAAAAGTCAAACCGACCTGAATGGTTTTCCCGGAGAAGCCCTGAAAGCTTTGGAGGCCGTCACAATTAATGTAGCAATAAAGGATGAAGATCTGGATGACTTAAATGAAGTCTGTGAGCTCGATGGAGGGGATGGATCGCAAACGTCAGACGGTGGACAGTTTTTCTGTATTTATGAAGATAGTGCTTGGTTTTGTAAAGATGATTCTGGGGCGGATGGAGGCATAAAGTGCG
This sequence comes from Candidatus Desulfolinea nitratireducens, assembly GCF_982879505.1. Lineage (NCBI taxonomy): Bacteria > Bacillati > Chloroflexota > Anaerolineae > Anaerolineales > Candidatus Desulfolinea > Candidatus Desulfolinea nitratireducens. The sequence continues at coordinate 9,377 of NZ_CEYOSI010000095.1, read as the reverse complement.
AACCAATAGCGAGTGCCGAATCAAATGATAAGAAAAGTGAAACCGACCTGGATGGTTTTCCATCGGAGGCTTTGAATGCCCTGGATGCCGTCAATGCTAATGTCGTTTTTGTTCCGCGTGTCCCGAAGATATCCAACCCAGTGCTATTGGTCCAGGAAACATCCTGCAAAGTCAGTCAACCAGACGAAGCCGTGCAGTCCTCTGCCAGGATCTTTTTAAACAATGCTATAGATATGAATGGTTTCTTCGAGAGCATTGTCGGTCAGAATGGGATCATCGCCCCGAATAACCTGACCGGGCAACCGGGATCTGAAGGCTACCAGGGAACCGATGGAGCCGACATTTCAGCTCGGATGAATATCATCGCTCCAAACAATATCATTGCACCGAACAACTTAACCCTCGGTGATATTTCCGATGGCACCAGCAAAACACTGTTTTTTAATATTATTGCTCCAAATAATGCTCAAGGCCGGCCTGTTTTGGATGGAGATTTGAATGAGCAAAACAACATCATTGCCCCCAACAACCTAATTATTCCATTTCCCGGAGGTCCCATCCCCATCCCGTATCCTTTCATTACTATTTTGGCAACACTCGGATTAGGTTTATTAGCTGGCGGACTTTATCTGAACAAAGTGTCTACAGGCATGAAGATCATGGATTTCATCGTCCAGCAACCCAAACAACTGGCGATGGGTGCTGGGGTTGGATTTGGCGTATCAATATTAACTGCGGGCATTGGTCTTGCTGCGCTGTTCTTTATGTCCAATACTGCCCCCGAGAATATTGCGGTAGGATGCAATGCTGTGGTTGTCCAAACTGCGAAACTTGATTATTTGATTGCGCAGCCTGAAGAGCAGCCTGAAAAGAAAGCTGAAGTTCTGACAGTTACAGCCAAGCAACCATCCAATTGTCGCCGTGGCGCTGGAACACACTTCGCTAAAGTTGGTTCTTTTGGACCTGCTGATGATCCTGCTATTGTGTTGGGACGAAACGCAACTGCTGAATGGTATTTTATTGAAAAGAATGCCAGCCAAAAATGTTGGGTGTGGGCTGACGGGCTCGAAGATGTGTCACATCTGGGTGAGGGGGTTGAGGAGGTTGGCAATCCTGCAAATGATCCTGATGACAGCAGTGATGGTGGCGAAGCGGTTAACACTGGTGGTGATTCCGGTGGCAGCGGCGGCGGCGGTGGTGGTGGTGGTGGTGGTGGTGGTGGGGGAGGCATCGGAGGAATTGAACCTCCACCTTGTTTTAGCTGTGGTGGTGTAGTTGACCCCGGAGGAGGATCCCCCCCCATAATAGTCGACTAGATTAAGTTAGTTTTCCAAACAGAATATTTCTAAAAGCTCCTGCCAATTTCGCAGGAGCTTTTGGTTTTTGGCGATGACTTGAAACAGGGGGAGGAAAGTGCTATAATCAGGCATACCTGTTGGTACAGGTTGGTATAAGTTGAGCTATTGCAGTCCAAAAATTATGGATAAACCACTCTATCAAATCGTTTATGATGCCCTTCTTCAGCAGATTGAATCTGGAGAACTTAAGCCGCATGATCGTCTGCCCTCTGAAAATGAGCTGTGCGAATCTTTTTCGGTTGGACGGAATACTGTTCGACGTGCATTGAGCGAATTGGCAAACGATGGCTCTCTGAAGACAATTGCTGGATTGGGTACTTTTGTGACTGACAGCCGCCTAAGTAAGACCACTGAATATCTTTTTGGGATGACTCAGGAAATGGAGCTGCGTGGTAAGACAATTACCAGCCGGGTCCTGGATGCAAAACTGATCAGCGCCGATCCATTTTTGACGCGTCGTTTACGTGTCCAACTTGGTGCCGAAGTGGTTTTCCTTTACCGTGTCCGTGAAATGGATCGGGAACCGGTGGCGATTGAGCGTGCCTATTTACCTCACGCATTATGTCCTGGCATTCTGGAATTTGATTTTTCAAAAGAATCTCTTTACCAGACCTTATCAAAAGTTTATGGAAAATCCCCGAGCTATGCTGAGCAGGAAATTGAAGCCAGTCTGGCAACACCTGAAGTTGCGCGCCTTCTTAAGCTAACGAAGCCTGCGGTTGTTTTGGCTTTCCATCGTGAAACCTGTTTGGAGACGGGAGAAGTGATAGAATACGTGGACTCTGAGTTGCGAGCAGACCGCTTCCGCTTTTATACCAATTTGCGCTTGCAGGCTGATGCGGATGAATTTGTTTTTCGACGTTTGCCAGTTTTCGCAACTCAGGTGGAGGAGCGATCATGATCTCGGATGCTGAACTTAAAGCCCTGGTAAATAAGGTGGTCCGTCGAACGATGCACGGTGAAGAAGTGCGTACTGAGACCGCATCTCCGCAGGGGATCAGTCCATGTGATATGAAAACAGTCGCGTTGGGGGCAGATCATGGCGGATTCAAGATGAAAGAGATGCTCAAAGCTCATTTAACGGAAGCAGGTTTCGGTGTGGTCGATTGCGGCACGCATAGCGTGCAATCCGTCGACTATCCCGACCTGGCTTTTGCGGTTGCAGAAAAAGTCAGCCAAGGGGAAGCATGTCGGGGGATCGTAGTCGATGGAGCAGGAATTGGCAGTTGCATGACCGCCAATAAGGTCCCTGGTGTGCGCGCTGCGATGTGCTACGACTATGCCACTGCGGTGAACAGCCGTGAGCATAATAATGCGAATGTTTTGACATTGGGAGCTGGTTTGCTGGGTGATAATCTGGTGAAACAGATCGTTGATATTTGGTTGGCAACTGAATTCGGCGGTGGACGTCATGGAAAGCGTGTAGATAAAATTACCGCGATAGAAAAGAAATATTTGAAAACTGGAAATTGATATGGAAATTAATCAGAAAAATGTTGAAGAAATTGTCGAGGTTGTGACGCGTGAGGTACTGCGTGCTTTGGCAGAGCAGGAAACTCAGCTAACCCCGGATGGTGCCTATTGCACGATCGAAGAAAGTGATGGCATTATGGTCAAAACTTGCTTCGATGATGTCGGGCACGTGATCAGCGCGGGCGCAGAGAGGATCTCGTCCACGTTGGGAAATATTCCCGATGATCTTGATTTGGCAAGCAAGATCGACCATACGCTGCTCAAACCGGATGCAACGCCCGATCAAATCGCACAATTATGCTACGAAGCGCGCAAGTACGAATTTGCCTCCGTTTGTGTGAATCCCGGGCACGTCAAATTATGCGCCGATTTATTGCGTGGCTCAGATGTAAAGGTTTGCACTGTGATCGGCTTTCCGCTTGGGGCTTCCGCTCCGGACGTGAAGGTTTATGAGACCGAAACTGCACTCCGCGATGGCGCAACCGAAATCGATATGGTCATTAATATCGGCGCGCTAAAAGGCCAGGATCTTACCCTGGTTTCACAGGATATTCAGGGCGTGGTTGAAGCTGGGCATCGGGCAGGTGCGATAGTCAAGGTGATTATTGAAACTGCCTTGTTGACCGATGAAGAAAAAGTGACCGCCAGTTTGCTGGCCAAGGAAGCCGGCGCAGACTATGTGAAAACCTCGACGGGATTTTCCGGTGGTGGAGCAACTGTGGAAGATATCCGGCTGATGCGCCGTGTTGTTGGTCCAACGATGGGCGTCAAAGCATCTGGAGGCGTCCGCTCTCGTGAAGACGCCGAGAATTTGGTCAAGGCTGGTGCCACCCGCCTCGGTGCGAGTGCGGGCGTAAAAATTGTTCAAGGTGAAGTGAGCACATCGGCTTATTAATCTATTCTATATGTCTCTGCGAGGAGCGGGCTTTTGCAACGCGGCAGTCTCCATCATTGTTTTGGAGATTGCTTCGGCGATAAAACTGCCTCGCAAAGACATTCCGCAATTGTGAAAAAGAAAGAATATAATGCTAATCGCCAGAGTAGTCGGGACCGCAATTTCGACCATCAAAGATGAAAAGGTTCAGGGCCGCAAATTACTTGTCCTGAAACAGACTGACCCCACAGGCAAATTGATCGGCAAACCTTTCGTGGCGGTCGATCTGGTTGATGCTGGCGAAGGCGAATTGGTCCTAACAGGGCATGGTTCCAGCGCCCGTCAGACGAATTTGACAAAAGATTGCCCCGTTGATGCTGTCGTTGTGGCCGTGATAGATCATCTCAACGTTGACGATAAAGTCGTCTTTCGCAAGGAGTAGTGTGGATGTTGATTTCAAAAGTGGTTGGAACGACGGTTTCGACAATCAAGGATGAACAACTGACAGGCCGTAAGCTGCTCATTTTGCGTCAAATTGATGAGAGTGGCGAAGTTTTTGGCAAACCTTACGTTGCCGTGGATACACTCGATGCGGGCGCTGGCGATCTGGTCCTCACCGCTCATGGTTCTGGCGGACGCCAGACAGCGATTACAAAAAACAGCCCTGTGGATGCAGTCATTATGGCTGTCATCGATCATTTGAATATTGAAGGAAGGACCATCCGCCGTTAGCAATAACGGAAAAAGGATTGCGTTATGACGATTACCGATAAGGACCTTCTCTCCATTCAGGAAGCCCGCCGTCTTGTTGAGCGTGCCTATGAAGCCCAGAAGATTTGGGGCAAGGCTACCCAGGAGGAAGTCGATCGTGTCTGCCAGGCGATGGCCGAGGCCGCTTATGCCGCCTCAGAGCGTTTGGGGCGCAATGCTGCTGAAGAGACGGGGTTCGGTGTCCCGGAACATAAAAAACTGAAAAATGAATTCGCTTCCAAACACGTTTGGGAGAGTATCAAGGATATCAAGACAGTCGGTGTCATCAATCATGATGTCGCACGCAAGATTTACGAGATTGCCTGGCCGGTCGGTGTAGTGGCCGGACTTGTTCCCAGCACCAATCCGACCTCGACTGCCATCAACAAGATTTTGATCTCGGTCAAGGCACGTAATGCGATCGTGTTGGCCCCCCATCCCTTTGCAGTAAAATGCACGACAGACACCGCTCATCTGATGGCTGCTGCCGCGGAACAAGCAGGTGCGCCTGCTGGTCTGATCAATGCCTTGAGCAAAATTTCGTTGCAGGGCACCCAGGAATTAATGGGACATAAACGGGTGGCACTCATTTTAGCAACAGGCGGCGGCCCGATGGTCCGTGTGGCACACTCGATGGGTAAACCTGCCTATGGCGTCGGTCCGGGCAATGTTCCCGCCTATGTGGACCGCAGTGCGGATTTGGAGAAAGCTGCAAAATATATTGTCTCCAGCAAAGCCTTTGATTTTTCGACGATTTGTGCAACCGAACAAGCTGTTGTTGCGGATCGTCCGATCGCGGCACGCTTGATGCAGTTGATGCAAGCCGAAGGCGCCTTTTTCGTGGACGAGGCGCAAGCTGAGGCTTTGAGGAAGATTCTCTTCCACCCGGATGGCGAGATCAATGCCGCAGCAACGGGTAAATCGCCCCAATATTTGGCAGCGATGGCGGGTTTTGAAGTTCCGAATACTGCACGGATTTTGGTGGCGCGCGTGAATAAAGTTGGTCACGATGAGCCTCTCTCGCGCGAGAAACTTACAACGGCCTTGGCCTGGTACGAAGTCGATGGCTGGGAAGATGGTTGTGATATCAGCCTTTCGCTGATCAATTTTGGTGGTCGTGGGCATAGTTTGATGATCCACGCCCAGGATGAAAAGGTGATCATGGCCTTTGGATTGGAGAAACCTGTATTCAGGATTGGCGTAAACACAATGGGGACGCTCGGCGCAATTGGGTTAACCACTGGAGTCATGCCCTCCCTGACCCTTGGATCTGGCGGAATTGGGGGTGCGATCACCGGGGACAACGTGAACGTGCATCACCTTTATAATGTCAAACGTCTCGCCTATGAAACCTCTGCGCCCCCCGAAGCAGCTTTACGCCCCGGATCGGTACCGGCGGGGGATGTCAATGCTGATCCGCAATTGCTGGCGAAGATGGTCGAGGAAGTCGTTCGCGAGGTGCTCAATGTCCAATAAGTTTTGGAATTCAGCACAGAGTACATTAGTTCAATGAGATGGAATCTGAAGTCTTCAGACTTTGGTTTCGACGACAGGAGTTGTCTGATTCTGCTCAAACTTGTGGTCTCTGTGGTGAACTTCAAAGAATGTTCATTGATTTATTCTGGTAAAAATCAAACTATTTGATAGGAGTATCTTATGGCTCAAGACCCAGCTTTCATTGCATTAGGAATGGTTGAAACCCGTGGCCTCGTCGGCGCTGTTGAAGCGGCTGATGCGATGGTCAAGGCGGCCAACGTCAAGTTGATCGGCTCGGAATATGTCGGTGGCGGCTTTGTCACCGTCATGGTGCGCGGCGATGTAGGCGCAGTTAAGGCTGCGACCGATGCAGGCGCAGCGGCTGCCAAGCGCATCGCTGAACTGGTATCCGTACACGTCATTCCGCGCCCGCATGAGAACGTTGAAATGATTCTGCCCGAGAGCAGCAAAGGCAGCATTGGTGGTCGCAGCGGCGGAGCGAAGAAATAGTCACGCCGGGTATTCTTACTCGGCCTGATCTGCTCGAAACCCTCACCCGCGCTGAAGAAGTCATCCACTATCTGGATGACAGACAACTGCCACCTCTGGAAAATATCCCCCAAGGGGAGTTGCATGTCGGCGTAGATTTGGGCACCGCTTATCTGGTATTGGTGGTTCTCGATCAGAATCATCAACCAATTATCGGCGAGTACCAGTTTGCCGAGGTTGTCCGTGACGGGTTGGTGGTGGATTTCATCGGCGCAGTCGACCGTTTGCGGGAAATGAAGCAGCGTGTGGAGCACAGGCTGGGCCGTGAGTTGACCCACGCGGCCAGTGGCTATCCTCCTGGCGTTCCAGAAGTTGAGCGTCGCGCTACGGCCAATGTGGTCGAAGCTGTTGGGATGCACTGCACCAATCTCGTTGACGAACCGAGTGCAGCCAATGCCCTGATTAAAATGCAGAATGGCGCAATTGTGGATGTGGGCGGCGGGACGACCGGCATCTCCATCTTGCAGGATGGAGAAGTGGTCTACACTGCCGACGAGGCGACGGGCGGCACGCATTTTTCGCTGGTTATCGCTGGTGCGCAGGACATCTCTTTTGAAGAAGCTGAGGCACTAAAGATCGACCCGGCCGAGCAGGAGCGGATTTTCCCCACAATTCGTCCGGTGATGGAGAAGGTAGCGAGCATTGTAGCCCGTCATATATCCATCTATCGGGAAGAAAGCGGAAAAACGGTCGAGCAATTGATTTTGGTTGGTGGCACGACCCAATTCCCTCGCATCGCAGATGTTGTTGAGCAGTACACAGGTGTCCCCACGAGCGTACCGGAGCGCCCGCTTTTTGTCACGCCTCTGGGTTTTGCGATGCACGATGTTACGGAAGAGATTTAATAATCTTGACCGAATACGCTATCGTCTTATTTGTGTCTTGGAAAGAAATTACGAACAAAAACCTAAACACAAAGAGCACGAAGTGCCACGAAGAAAAAAATCAGATTTTGCTTTTACTTTGTGATCCTTTGTGTCCTTTGTGGTAAAAAGATTTTTCTTTATCAAGATTAGGAGTTTTCCATATACGCTATCGTCTTATTTGTGTCTTGGAAAGAAATTACGAACAAAAACCTAAAC
>NZ_CEYOSI010000095.1:0-1715 GCF_982879505.1 Candidatus Desulfolinea nitratireducens | reverse complement strand
TTTGTGTCCTTTGTGGTAAAAAGATTTTTCTTTATCAAGATTAGGAGTTTTCCATGGCTAATGAATTTTCATTACGTTGCTATTGTTATCTTGACCGAATGCAGCCGCAGTATGCGGCCTTCGTTGGCACGATCACGCAAGGAGATCTGCCTACCTCAGGGATGGCTTCCCTCTACATCGAGATGGCTCCCGGCAATGAAGTTTTTCGCATGGTCGATATTGCCGTAAAGGCTACCGAAGCCAAGCCCGGTGCGCAAATTGTTGAGCGCGAATTTGGGATGTTTGAGATCCATTCGCATAAGCAAGCTGATGTTCTTGAATCCGGTCGGATTGTTCTTGACCGACTTGGTCTAAGCGCAGAGGATCGAATCCGTCCAAAAGTGGCTTCGGTGCAGGTCATCACCAATATTGACCCCTATCAGGCGCAGTTGCTCAATCGTTGGAGACGTGGGACCATGCTCGTCCCCGGCCAGACCCTGCTTGTGGTTGAGTGCGCTCCAGCGGCCTATATTAACTATGCCTGTAACGAAGCTGAAAAAGCATCCAATATCAACGTGGTCCATGTTGCTTCAGTTGGGCGCTTTGGTCGCATGTGGCTTTCAGGTACAGAATCTGAAGCAATCACTGCACGAGATGCCGCCATTCGCGCCCTTGAAAACCTCGAAGGTGTCGACGGCTAGATCAGGAGTTATCCATGGCGAAAACCTTTTATACAGAACGAGATATTGAAGATTTGGTCAAACAGGGCGTGCTTTCACTGGTTGTGGATGATAACGTTGCGTTGACCGATCTGGCCTACACACGGGCAAATAAATTGGGGATGGAAATGGTCACTCAGAACGATAAACCGCCTGCAGCGCCAGAGCGACCGTATATCGCTCAGCCCGTTAAAAAGGTGACTGCGCAGAAGTCTGCGCCGGTACGCAACGTGACCTCTAGCCTGCCTCCGTCTGATAAACATGTTCTGCACGAGCGCATCCACGCGGCTGTTGTCGCCAAGCTGGGAACTTCGGTCGATCCCAAACTGCTCGATGTGATCATCACACGTGTGCTGAGAAATATCAACACCAACTAAGGCATAAATATGTTACTAGGACGCGTCCGCGGCACAGCGATTTGCACAGTGAAATACCCCGATATGAAGGGGATGAAATTGCTTATCGTGCAGCCGCTCGATAGCCACCTCGAGGATGCGGGCCCCATGCAGGTGGCCGTGGACGTAGTGGATGCCGGTCCCGGCGATCTGTGCATGATGGTCCGCTCGCGCGAAGCCGCTCTTTCGATGAGGGAGCATAAATTTGTCCCCGTCGATCTTTCGTTGGTCGGTATTGTGGACGAATTAACCGTCCGCCCTGATGGGGAGTTTGATTTCACGCTAAAGAAGGGTTGGACAAAATACACATGATCCTTGGTAAAGTGACCGGTACGGTTGTAACAACCATCAGCCATCCCCATTTTGATCATCGTCGTTTGCTCACTGTCCAGCCGCTGATGCTGGAAGGTGAAAGCGCAACAGGTGATTTCATCGCTGTGGATAATACTCAGGCGGGCATCGGCGATACCGTCCTTGTCAACCGTGAGGGTAACGGTGCGCGTGCCACGCTCAACCTGCCGGATGGCTGTATTATTTCTGTTATTGTAGGAATCGTGGATTCGTTATATGTAGAGTAATCATTAAGGGAATTTCTCATAGGCCCAGTATAAACCCAAATGCC
>NZ_CEYOSI010000094.1:0-12408 GCF_982879505.1 Candidatus Desulfolinea nitratireducens | reverse complement strand
CCACGCGTTATTGCTTGACGAAAGCCATCTCTGGGGCTAAAATAATGGCCGTTGTTAGAATATTCGCCTCCGCTGGGAGGCGCATTTTTTGTCTGTAATTAGTGAACAAAGTGAATAGAGTTTCCCATGAGTGATCCAAAAGCCGATTCTGAAGAATCAAAAGATCCGCAAGTCGTTAATTTGACCAATACCGGGACTGAGACGATTAAAGCCGAATTAGTCCGGATGCATCAATCGGGTGCAGAAAATATTTTCGCGGACGAGGTTGGCATGAAAGAAAGCGGAGCGGTGGGCCTGAAAGCCCATACTGTTTCGGCTCATCAATCTGGCGTTGTGGCGCTCAAAGCAGAAGAGGTTAAAATGGCACGGTCTGGGGTCGGAATTGTTCAGGCAAATAATATTCACATTCAGGGAAACGCAGGTATTGTTGCAGCGAATGAAGTATCAATGCAGGATGGATATTCCTTAGCGGTAGCAAGCCAGAATTTACGTGCGGAGCGGGTTGAGACTCTCATACTATTGGCAGGAAATGTCGATGGTGATGTCACTACCCTCATTGATACGCGTGGAGCAATCCTGGCTGGTTTGCTTGGCGGGATAGTATCCGGATTATTCCTGTTGATGGGCAACCTGATAGTCCGACGTCGAAAATAGTCAAACGCCTCGGCTAGCCCGAGGTAAATAGTAGAGCATGGTAATCTCGATAAGATTCGAGGTGAGAGGTGCTCGAGGAAAGCAAGATGGATAAAATTATTGTAGAAGCGATCAAGCGTGAAGTGACCGGAAAAAAGGTCAAGGCGTTGCGTCGGCAGGGTAAATTGCCCGCCGTACTTTACGGTTATGGTATTGATTCGATCCCGGTCGAATTGGAACATAAAGCGACTGGTCGTATCCTTGCAAAAGCAGAATCGTCTAGTTTAATCATGGTCGCTTTGGATGGTAAAGAATACCCAACCCTGGTTCGTGAGAAGCAGTGGGATTATATCCGCCGTTCATTGTTGCATGTCGATTTTCAAGTTGTTTCAATGACTGAGAAGATCACCTCCCAGGTACGTATTGAGTTTGTAGGTGAAGCTGGAGCGGTTAAAGACTTCGCGGCTGTTTTGATCACTGGTTTGACCGAGGTAGAGATCGAAGCCTTGCCGGCAGATTTGCCTGAAAGTATTGAGGTTGATCTTAATGTACTGGAAAATATTGGTGATGGTATTTTTGTTCGCGACATAATACTTTCTGACGAACTTTCTATGATAACTGAAGCAGATGCGATGGTTGCTGTCGCTAATGCCCCGTCAGTAGAGAAAGTCGAAAAAGTTGTAGATGAACTCCTCGAAGGTGAAGACGGCGAAGAAGGTGAAGAAGGCGAAGAAACCGAAGAATAGTCTTATTCCCAATAATAGTAAAAAAGAGCGACGCAAACGCGTCGCTCTTTTTTGATTCTAGATATTTAATCACTAAACCTCTTGCATAAGTGCTCCCGGCGGCGTCCCCGCCGCCGCCCTAAAGGATGCTATGCAAAGGACGACGGCTAGAGCATGGTCAAAAAGGGACTTTTGCAAGAAGTCCACTCTTTTTATTCTTTAAACAAGGGGATGCCTGTCTTAGGGGTAGGGGTGTTCCAGGAAGGTTTTCAATAAGTTGACCGTCATCTGTGCGGTGGCCCCCCAGAGTAATTCCCCATCATAGGGGTGGTAGGCGATGACAGGATGTTCTGACCTGGGATGTGTAAATTGCCAGTAATTTTTGGGATCAGCCAGCCAGCTAAGTGGCATGGTGAAAACACGCCCAACTTCAATAGTGGAAACAAGAAAGGAATAGGGCCAGGGAAAAACCCCAACTACGGGTGTGATCTCATAATCGGTCACCGTAATAAGTTCATTTGCGCGCCCGAGGATGTGAACGTCTTTCGGGTTTAGCCCAATCTCCTCTTCGGCTTCGCGCAAAGCCGTATCTTCAGGCGTTTCGTCTTCGGGATCGCATTGGCCGCCGGGGAAGGAGACTTGTCCGCTATGGTCGTTTAGCGTGTCTGTACGTCGCGTGAAAAGCAGGTGCCACTCATCATCGAAGAAAGTTAGCGGGATGAGTACTGCCGCACATTTGAGGGGATTGATAATTCCTTCTGCTGAGTGGTCGACATAACCATCGGTTGATGGTTGGCTTTTACCACGGTAGCTTTGGCGCAGCCTTTCTGCGATTTGGGCTTGGGTGAGGGGTTTGATCTTAATACTCCCCTCGAACCGGACTGCTGCAATAAATACACTCAGCAGTATGATCATCGATCCAGTCTACCTCATCTGCGCGGAGGGGTGCACCGCAGCCAGGACAATGCGTGGGAAGAGTCGCTTTTTTGTGTGATGTTCTTTGAGTGTGGGCAGTTTTTTCAGGGAGATTATTTGAAAGATAATCGGCGATCTCCTCTGCCTGTGTGGTGTGGCCCAGATCGTTGAGCTTGTCAACAGCACGCTGACCAAAGCGATACAATGGCTCCCATTGGCTCCTGGCAGAAAAAAAAGCCAGGGCTTTTTTGATATGTGGCATTCCGCTTTCCACCTTTCCGGCGAGGATATAGGCCTGTCCAGTGCGGAAGTGGAATTGGGGAGCTCGTGGTCCGCGTCGAGCATCAGCGCGGCGGGCGATTATTTCAAAAGCCTCGGCTGCCTGTGTGAAGTGGCCCGCCTCCATCAGTTCGTTTGCGCGGCGTAATTCTGGTGGAACCCGTCTTGGGCCACCGCGTCTGAATGGGCGCCGGAAGGGGCGTCTTCTCATAAATACTCCTTATTCGGCAGGACGGAATTCGATCAATTCCATACTTTCTCCCAAATCAATCGGGAAAGAAATCCCCTGAATCTGTACGGTGGCAGAATCCATGGTCATTTTGAGCATACCGATATAAGGTTCAAACCAATGGGTGCTTTGGAAAACTAGCGTACTTTCGACAACCATACCGTCCATATCCAGTGAAACACTCGATGTCATTTCACGCGTTACGACGACGACATTGGAGTAGTTTCCAGCCGGGACTGTGAGCGTTTCCCCGGTAGAATCAATTTGCCAATTCATGACAACTGGTGAGTCGGTGATGAGAACACGAATTGTTTCGCCCTCTCCTGAAAAGGTCATCTCACCGTTCATCGTATATTTCGATTCCCAACTCATATTCCAATTATTATCAATCAGCGTCTCCTCAGCGGGTGCGATGACGCCAGAAAGGTATTCGTTTGTGAGAGTACCTTTCACCATATCCCCAAAAATTGTATCCATTGTTGCCAGGGGATATTCTTTGATCGCCCCATCTTCGCACTCAACTGTTGATTGAGAAATAATACCGCTACTCAGCACCAGCATATCAAGGGTGGCCGTCGAGCCGTTTACGCTGGCAACGGTAATCCCGACCTGATCTTCGCCACTCTCGGGATTGTCAATTTTATAGATTAGTTGTCGACCGGGAACAAGTGGATAGAAAATATTATTGCAGGGGTTATCACTGTGGTCGCCTGTCGTGGCTTCTGGCACAGATTCAGGTGAACTTTCATCGGCCTCTGGTTGAGAAGCAGCAGGGGTAAATAAGCTGCAAGAAATAGTAATCATTAGAATTATGGGAAGGAGTAGATATTGTTTTTTATTAATCATCATTTGATCCCGTTTCCTGCTCGTTGTTGGGAAGTTCTGCATGCGGATTTTCGCTCATCTCAACGCGGCGAGCGAAAACCAGATAACCGGTATGACCGATCATCCTGTCGGTTGGGCGTAAACGCGCAGGCTGGGGTTTGTAATGGCGGAGCATGATTTCGGCGACTTCAATAAAGGCAAATTCGCTTTGATTCAAGGCCATCAATAAATGCTGAACCTGGTTGGAGGTCGGTACCAGACTGGCGAAGAATCCCCCTGGTTTTATTGCAGCACGCGCCTGAGGGATATAGTCGTGGGGGGCTTGCACATCGAGGAAGAGGATATCCACATCAGTTTCGTCGAAGCCTTCTTCGATATCGCGCATCTTGAAATCAACACGCTCTGCTAAACCCAGGCGGCGCAAATTTTTCTGAGCCAATTTTTGCATCGGCTTGCGCACTTCGTAGGAGTAGATTTTTCCCAATTCTCCAACGGCATATGCCAGGGCTGTGGTCATTGCCCCTGAACCGGTACCAGCTTCAAGCACGGTCGATCCGGGGCCAACTCCCGTTGTCATGAAGATAAATCCAATATCCTTCGGATAAAGGATTTGGGTATTGCGCGGCATATCCCGCAAAACATCTGCAAGAGAGGGGGAATAGATATAAAAAGGGTTACCGTTATGGCTGAAGATTTGGGTCCCCCAGGGGAGGCCGATCAGATCATCATGCTTGAGCGTGCCGCGATGAGTCTGAAATTCCATCCCCGCCTTGAGGGTGATGATATAGTGCTTGTGGCGTTGCCCGACAAGGAGTACGAGATCGCCATCCTGAACGTGTGTGGTGTGAAGATTCCATGTCATGCTGCTATCTTACCATGATGCCGAGCCAAAGCTGGTAAAGGCCAAAGAGGGATAAGGCGATGGATGCGAATAAAAGCAGACCTCGCCGAATGCGCTCTCCAATTTGGCTTGCGAGGCCGATAATAATGATCACTACGACGTTGAGCAGGATCATCGTCCCATAAAACGCGGCCATAAAGGCGAATCCGTTCGAGGGAGATTCGCTTAACCCCTTGAGAAAGATCGGGCCACTGACCAGGCTCCAAAAGATATATGGACCCGGGCTGATGAGGTTCATCAGGGCAGCTTTCCATAAGCCTGTTTGATTTTGGGATCTGTCTACTGTACTTTCGTCGAAAGCCCGCCATTGCTTGAAAGAACTCCACGCCAAATAGAGGATGAATATCCCTCCCGCAACATAGAGTCCCCGTTGCAGGGATTTCGGCAACTGCCTGAGGAGCAGCAAAGTGATCAGGATGATCGGTCCATCGCTAACGAGCGGAGCGAATGCTGCGATAATTGTCTTTTTCCAGCCATTGGCAAGTGACTGTGTGATGAGATAGGTCTGAAAAGGTCCCGGCTGTGCGCCGGCAGCGAAGCCGAGGGTGAGGCCTTGAAGAATGTAGGGAATCATTAATCTCTTTTAAATTAGATTTGGAACAGATAATCGTCAGATTATAACAAAGAACCTTGACAAGATATTTCGCGGCTTGTACACTGAATTAGTATTACCCGATTTTCTGCATATAAGGGTAGTTTTGGTATCAGAACCATTTTCGATTACAATCGCAGTCCCCTACATACTTTCTGAGAGAAGAATATGAATTCAATTGAAGTAAAAAACCTTAAACGTATTTACCGTGCCACTATCGGCGTGATTCGCCGTACGGTCAAAGAAGTCATTGCCGTTGACGATATTTCATTCGAGATCAAAGAAGGTGAGCTGTTTGGTTTACTTGGCCCGAATGGGGCCGGGAAAACAACCACGGTCAAAGTTTTGGCAACCTTGCTCATTCCTAATGCAGGTGAGGTAAAAGTCAACGGCTTGGATGTTGTCAAGGATGCCAACGAAGTTCGTAAGCATATTGGATTTATCTTTGGTGGTGAGCGTGGCCTATATTGGCGACTTTCCGGGGTTGATAATTTGCGCTATTTTGCGAGCTTATATCATGTTGATCCTGAAGTCTCAAAGAAACGTATCCCTTATTTGTTGGAACTAGTTGGACTAAAAGGGCGTGGGAATGAACGTGTTCAGGGCTATTCACGCGGGATGAAACAGCGTCTCCATGTGGCTCGGACTTTGCTCCACGACCCGGATATTCTATTTCTCGATGAACCAACTATCGGACTGGATCCTGTTGGTGCGCGAGAATTTCGTGAGGTTATTCGTGATCTGCAATCAGAGAAAAAAACCATATTGCTAACCACCCATTATATGTTTGAAGCAGATTCCCTTTGCGATCGTGTTGCCGTGATCGATAAAGGTCTGATCGTCGCAATGGACACACCTTCGGCTTTGAAAAGACACGTCAGTGATTTATCCGTTGTCGAGGTGGAGACCTTTGGTGTCGCACCAAAAGTAGTTGACCAGATTCGTGAACTATCCTTTGTGGATGCTGTCTCAGTACGAGATCAGGGCCAACGTCAACTCATCCTTGTTCAAACACCCCTGGGTGCAGAGGCTGTTCCGGCTG
This sequence comes from Candidatus Desulfolinea nitratireducens, assembly GCF_982879505.1. Lineage (NCBI taxonomy): Bacteria > Bacillati > Chloroflexota > Anaerolineae > Anaerolineales > Candidatus Desulfolinea > Candidatus Desulfolinea nitratireducens. Next base: position 6,267 of record NZ_CEYOSI010000094.1, on the reverse strand, counting down.
TGATGTCCGCATTAAATGGGATGCGCGTGGGACGAGTCACAGTCCGCGAGCCAACGCTGGAAGATGCCTATGTCCGGTTGGTGGGAGGTAAAGAATGAAATTCAAGAATCTGATTGTCTACTGGCGGACAGTGTTGATGGTTGCCGAGATCACCTTGCGTCACCAATGGAACGACAGCTTTATTCTTTTTGCGATAATTGTGCAACCGATGATTATCGCTATTCTCGCCCTCTTTATGCTGCGTGGATTAGGCGGCGACTATGCCATGTACGTTGTGGTTGGTAGCGGTCTGACAGGCTTGTGGAGCAGCCTGCTTTTCATCTCTGGCAATAGCATCAACAATGAACGCAGAGAGGGAACGCTGGAATCTCTGGTTGCCGTTCCTACGCCTTTTGAGGTGATTGTTTTTGGCAAGAATCTTGCCAATGTTGTTCAGTCATTGATTTCCATGAGCTCATCTTATTTATTGGCAGCTCTCTTTTTCGGCTATACATTGAAAATGGTTTCTCCGCTTCTTTTTGTTGGCTCGGTCCTGATTAGTATTTTCGCCTTTATAAGCTTCGGGTTGGTAATTGCGCCGCTTTTTATCATTTATCGCGGTATCCAACAATGGCAAAATGCGATGGAATTTCCGGTATATATTCTCGCTGGATTTCTCTTCCCGATCGCCTTATTGCCCGCCTGGACAACACCGGTCAGTTATGTTTTGCCTCCCTATTGGGCAGCGCGTGCCCTCCATGAGACTTCGACTGGCGCAGGTGATGTTGAGAAAGTTATTTTTGCCTGGGGAATGATGCTCCTTTTTAGCGTTATTGACCTATTTCTTGCCAGCAAGCTTTTTAAATACATGCTGTACAAGGCCCGGGTTGATGCAAGTCTGGAAACGGTGTGAAATGAAAATATTTGCCAATAATCTTCGGCTATTCTGGCAAGGGACGGTTCTTTCCTATGTGGCCCTCTTTGCCTGGTTTCGTCCCGTGACATACGCCGCCTCAAAGGTTCTTATGCCTCTGGCTCAGATCATATTCTTCACGTATTTAGGCAGTTACGCGACGGGAAAAGACAGTGTGGATTTTTACGTGATCGGCAATGCAATACAGATCACCGCAGTGAGCGGCATCTTCGGTGTGACCTTTAGCATTAGCGGTGATCGATGGAACGGTACCCTGCCTTATCTTTTTGGTACGCCCGCCAACCGGATGATGATGTTCTTTGGTCGTGCCTTTATGCATATTATCGATGGCGCATTAGGAGTGGTCATCGCCCTCACCTGGGGCGCACTCCTTTTTGGCGTGGATTTCTCGCAGACTAATCTCTCGGCACTGGGGTTGACCATTCTCGTCACCACCATCAGCACCTGCGGATTAGGTCTCTTGATGGGCTGTTTGAGCTTAATTACTGCAAATGTTATGTTTGTAAACAACACAGTTTATTTCTTGTTGCTGATTTTCTCAGGGGCAAATGTTGCTTTGGATACCCTTCCTCCATGGATGCAGACTTTTTCGCAAGTGTTACCGTTGACGCGAGGAATTGCCTCAGCGCGTACCTTGATATCAGGGGGCAGCTTTGCTGAAGTTGCTCCTCTATTAATAAGCGAAATCGGAATTGGTCTCCTTTACGGCTGGCTCGGTTATTTGCTTTTCAAATGGTTTGAGATTCAAGCTAAACGTAATGGCTCATTGGAAACTGTCTAAAAAGGAATTGGAGATAATTTCACCTTGTTTTGGCCATTGATTTTTGAGAATGATGAATAATATACTGGCAAAGGCAAAAAATGTTTTCAACGAATATCCGCCCGCCTTTTGGAGGTATAACGTCGTTATCTTTATAGATCGATTAGGTGGGTCTACTCAGCGATCTGCCCCGCTTTTCATTTAAAAACTAGCATAGAAAAAACTTTGCGGGTAAGATATACGGGAGGAGAAAAACATGACTAAACATCTTGTCGTTGTTGCCGGGAATATAGGTGTCGGGAAAACCTCCCTCACTGAGCGGATGGGTGATCGTCTTGGATGGTGGACAGGTTATGAATCAGTTGCAGATAATCCCTATCTCTCTGATTTTTACGCGGATATGCGTGCATGGTCTTTTCATTTGCAGGTTTTCTTTTTGGGCCACCGTGCAGAGCAGTATCTCGAGGCTGCACGCGATGCACGCTCAGCGATTCTTGACCGCAGTATTTACGAGGATACCTACATCTTTGCCCGCGCGCTGCATCATTTGGGCAACCTTTCCGAGCGGGATTATTTGGCCTATCGACGTCTGTTTGACCTCGTTGTGGCCAGTCTCCCGCGTCCCGATTTGCTGATCTATCTCAAAGCACCTGTGGATGTGCTGATAGAGCGGATTGTACGCCGCGCGCGCGGTATGGAGACTGGTATCACGACCGAATATCTTTCTCTGCTCGATTCATTTTATGACGAGTGGTTGGGTTCCTTTGACCTCTGTCCGGTATTGACCATTCGTACCGATAACCTTGATTATGTGCATCAGCCCAAAGCCCTGGAAATTGTTACTGAACGGATTTCGAATAAATTATCGGGTAAGGAAACTGTAGACTTGCGAGGAAAATAATGGATGCTCTGAATAAACTCTCACGATCCCTTGGTTTGCACCCCCTGGTGGGCTTTGGCATGGTTGCCGTTGATATGATGCTTTTTGGCGCAGAAGCGGCGACTTTCGAATTGATCTGGCCTATCTCGGTTGCCGTAGGTGCGGCATTGACTATTCCCAGTATCTTGATCCAGCGTCACAGCTTCAAAGATAGTTGGGGTGCGTCAATTGGTAAGGGAATGCTTGTTGGCGTGCTGACAGCAATCCCGACACCTTTACCAGCCCTGGTTCCATTATTGGGAGGCACACTGGGTACAATCCAAATGCTGGGCAGTGGAAAGGAAAAAAAAGCATTACCACCCATCGAAGGTGAAATTGTCGAGGATGTAAATACCCCTTTAATTGAGGGAAAATTCGAAAAAGAAACCTAATTAACTATCCTGTTAATAAAACATCCGAAGTCTTCAAGACTTCGGATGTTTCTGTTTTTTTAATTTCTCCCCCATATTGTAAAATGGGGGAGATGCCCGAAGGGCAGAGGGGGCTAGAACAGATCTTCCATCAGCGCCATCGGCAAAATGGCTGCACCCACAATCCCAGGGCCAGTATGCACACCCAGGACGGGAGAGATGCGCGTCACCTCAAGTTTTGATATATTCAGGCTCTCTTGTAGAGCGGCTACCATTTCGTCCGCACCTTTTTGAAAGCGTCCGTGTAAAACGGTTGCCCAAAGGGGAACAGAACCGTAGATATCAGAGATATGCTCGACCATGGTGGCAATATTCTTTTTGATCGTCCGTCCTTTACCGACAGTGGTGTATTTTCCATCGGCGTGATCAACACGGATGACAGGTTTGATATTGAGCAGTGATCCAGCCAAGGCTTGGACTCTGCCGATCCGGCCTCCACGTGCCAGATATTCGAGCGTCTCCAAGGTATAGATGACTTCGGTTTTCGCACGGATGGCATCCAGGCGTTCCTTGATCGCATCCATAGCCCAGCCTGCTTTGGCAGCCTGCACGGCAGCCAAAACCTGAAAACGTTGTCCGCCAGAAAGAGTCATGCTGTCAACAGTGGTAACAACTTTTTCTTTCAATTGGGCTGCGCCATTAATTGCAGAGTTGAGTGTTCCGCTCAGACCAGAAGAGATGTGGATTGAAAGTATCTCTTCTTTGGTTTGGGCCACTTTTTGATATAGCTCATGAAAGATGCCGGCAGAGGGCTGTGCTGTTGTTGGGATGGTGGGGCGCATGGCTTCCAGGCGGTCGTAAAAATCATCGGGGGCGATATCAGTCGCATTTACTTCGCCTTCGGGGAATTGGATATAAAGCGGGGCTTCAATAATCCCTAGCTCATCACGTTCTTCAGGAGAGAGATCTGCTGCGCAATCAGTTACGATTTTCATTTTTTTTCCTTTTATTAGTCGGTTTACCAATTCGATTATACTGGATTGGGCTGATAAAATAAGTGGATGAAAATCCCCTCTGTGTCTGTCATATTACCCTGTTATAACGCTGCTCAAACTCTCGAAGAGACTCTTGAGAGCATTGAGGGTCAAACGCACAAAGATTTTGAAGTTATCGCGGTGGATGATGGCTCAACCGACAGGACAGCGGATATATTGGATCACAGGTCAAAACGTGATTCCCGTTTTAAATGCATTTTCCAGCCTCACGGAGGTGTCATCTCCGCCTCGAACGCCGGGATGCTTGCTTCCGTTTCCCCATACATCGCTCGCCTGGACGCGGATGATCGCGCCCATCCGCAGCGTCTTGAGAAACAAATTGCTTTCCTTGATGAAAATCCAGATACCGCGCTGGTCGGTTGTCTTGTCAAAGCTTTCCCCGAAGAGGATGTGGGCGATGGATTCCGCATCTACATTGAGTGGTTGAACGCCCTCGTCAGCGATGATGATATTCGGCGCGAAATTTTTATTGAAAGTCCACTGCCAAATCCAAGTGTAATGATTCGCCGCGAATGGATGCTGCGCATGGGGGGATATCAAGATCACGGATGGCCTGAAGATTATGATCTCTTTTTGCGGCTCTACCTCGCTGGGGCTCGTTTTGCCAAAATCCCCGAAGTTTTACATGAATGGCGCGACCACCCAAATCGGATCACCCATACTGACAGCCGCTATTCATTGGAAAATTTTCTGCGGACAAAGGCATACTATCTCGCACGAGGTCCATTAAAGGGACGGGATGCAGTCATCGTCTGGGGTTCGGGAATGATGGGACGGCGGCTTGCAAAACAACTTGAACGTCAGGATATGCCGTTGGTTGCCTTTGTGGATATCGACCCCAAAAAAATTGGGCGAACGCGGCGTGCGAAACCGATCATCGCTCCAGATGAGTTGGGAAAATGCTGGGGACAGTACCAAAATCCCGTTATCCTGGCAAGTGTGGGATCGCGTGGGGCCCGGAAACTCATCCGCCAGAGATTAAATAATTTTGGGTATAAAGAGGGGATAGATTGGTGGGCATCTGCATAGCATCCAGAGAATTGTAAAACCTCCCAAAGGATTATCTCTAACTCAAGTTTGAGGGTAGAAAACCTTCGGGAGATCATAAATAAAAAAGAGCCTTTCATTGCGAAAGGCTCATAATTTTTCTAAATAATTCTATTCGTAGCCGGGGCCACCATCGAAGTAATCGTAATTGGGCTGGATATCTTCAGTGAGATCAACTTCTTCGCCAGCTTCCAATTGTTTGGCAGTTTCCAAAACAACAGGGTTGCCGTGGTGATCAGTGTTCTCGTAATGGCCGGTGAGGCCGACGCGGGAGATATATTCGCCACCTTCGGCGACATAGGGATCAGGTACTTCATCTTCAACAAATATTGCGTTATAGGGGCACTCAGGGATGCAGGCACCACAATCAATGCAGGTATCGGGATCAATATAAAACCACGGATACTTTTCTTGGGGGGTACCAGGAACGATGCATTCAACAGGGCAAACTTCGACACAACCGCTGTCTCGCAGACACAAACTGGTGATAATATGAGTCATTGTTTCTCCTCTTTTTGAGTTGATTATTTCGATCTACCTTCCCTATTCTACCTCATTTTGCGGAGCCTTCTGGAGCGAATTTAATCGATTTATATATTGTGATATCCATCAAACCTTAATCTTTTATATGAGGAATACAATAATATTTATGATTTTATTGACAAAATTTATCTTTATTAGTATGATGGCTTTATGCAGGGAGAGATGATCTTACTGCCTACTCATATAAAATATCAACTAATATAAGGAGAAACCAATGTTTTATCATCTTTTTGAAGCTCTGGATAAGAGATCACCCTTTGCCCGTGCTCAGGCACATTGCGACGTCCCCTGTGGAATATATGACCCTAGCACTGCCCAGATTGCCGCGTTGACCGTCGTTCGGATGATGGATTTGATGATCGCAGAACAAGCTGATCACGAACATAACGCTGGACATATCAACAGTATGGCCCGTTATATTGAGGTCAAAGAAGAAAGCGCTGAGAAGGCCAAACAAGAGGTCCGCATTATTTGGGGAGATTATTTCAAGAAAGACAAACACCCTAATGTTGACGAATTGGTTCACAAGATCATGCAACTTGGTTCAAAAACCCGTCAAACTGCTGACCGCGATAGCGGCGTTGCCTTTGTTGAGGCGATCAACGAATTTGCTGCCATTTTCTGGGAGACCAAAGGTGTGGCCACCAAAAAGGCCAAGG
>NZ_CEYOSI010000093.1:9118-12603 GCF_982879505.1 Candidatus Desulfolinea nitratireducens | reverse complement strand
GATAAATATGTCAAAACAAAAATTAACTTCCCCCGCTTATGTCGGCTTTGGCATGTTGACACCGGTCATCATTATGACCGTGGATCAATTTCCGCGCCACAACACTGGCGCAAGGGTGAATGAAGTCAAAGAATTTGTTTTCGATGACGCCGCTATTGTCGCCTGCTGTCTGCGGCAATGGGGTGTGGAAACTGGCATCATCGGTACAGCGGTAGGCAACGACCCGCGCGGCCATGCATTGGCGCATCAGTTGGAAGAATGGGGCGTGCAAGGAGAAGTGCGCTTCACAGACGCATATCCAACCCCTCTCGAGGTAGATGTATCAGATAGAAAAGGTGCGCGCACTTTCTTCTGGCAGCGTAACGAAGAAATCCTGGCCACGCTGGACACTGCGGATCTGTCTCTCATCAAGGATGCCCGCCTGCTCTATGTGGATTGGTACGATGGGGAAGAGCACATCACTCGTGCAATGAAAGAGGCAGATCGTTTGGGAGTACCGGTATTCCTTAATCTGGAACACGGTCATAAGAACCTGAAACTGTTGAAGCGCTATGCTGAACTAACCTTTATTTGCCAGGCGGTGACTGACGCTGCACAACTCGGTAAAAACCGCGCCCTGCTCCATACGGCGCGTAAGCTGATCGATGCCGGGGTTGAGATGGCTGTCATCACTATGGCCGCCGAGGGATGCCTCGTGGCAGAGGGAAAGAATGCCGTGCGTGTTTTTGCGCCGAAGGTCAGGGCGATAGATGCTGCTGGCGCGGGGGCAGCCTTCTCTTCGGGTTTTTCTTTTGGCTATTTGCAGGGCTGGAGCATAGAAAAGACAGCACGCTTTGCCACTGCAGCTGCTTCGCTGAAGGTCACACGTGCTGGGCTGGAGATGTTTCCACAGACAGAGATAGAGGCGCTGGCTGCCACGCTTGAAGTGGAATATCTTACTTACCGCGATAACCAGTTCCATAAAATCAGCAAGGTTATTGCCTTCCAGCAAAAATCACTGGAACGAAAAACGCGCAACCTGGCCCGACGGGTAACCGGATCGCAGTTGCTGTCCAAACCGGACCGTTCGGGTGGGAAGGACCAACTTTAAGGGAATTATTATGGCTTATGCTACTCTTCTAACGCAAGAACAAGTCGAACGAATCCATGAAGCTTCGCTTGAAATTCTTGAAAACGTCGGCCTGCTGGTCCGCCATCCAATGGCACGCGACATCTATGGCAAGCATGGATGCATGGCAGATCCGGAAACGCAGATCGTTAAAATTCCGCCCAAGGTTGTTGAGCAATTTCGGGCCATGATGCCTCCCACCTTCACTTTTCGGGGCCGCGATCCACAATTTGATCGCACTCTCCCAGACGAAGGTCCGGTTATTGTTACGGCTAGTTCAGCCCCCGACATCATTGATCCGGTTACCGGAGAAGTAAGACGTTCCCGGTCAGATGATATCGCCCGGATAGCTCATCTGATCAACGAACTTCCCGGCTACGATGTCTTCTCTGTCTCCACATTGGCGGATGATGCACCACCCGAACAGTTTACATTATCTCGCATTTATCCATCCTTAAAGCACTGCCTGAAACCGATTCGCATCAATAACAAAGATCTGAAGGATGCTGAAATGATCCTGCGACTTGGGGCCCTGATCGCTGGCAGCGAGGAAGCCTATCGCGAGCATCCTTTTATTACGCACCATTTTTGCCCTGTTGTTTCTCCACTAACTATGGATTACGACTCGACCGAAATGTTGATCTATTTTGCTAAAAACAAATTGCCGGTCTATCCCAGCATTGTGCCAAATGCTGGGCTGACTTCGCCCATGTCCATGACAGGCACGTTGGTTCAGGGCAACGCCGAATTCCTGGCTGCCGCGATATTAATGCAAATGGTTCAGGAGGCTACGCCGCTGATCTATGCCACTTTACCGACTGTGGCCGATATGCGCACCGGCGCTTATGCCTCGGGTGGCATCGAATGCGGCATGCTGCATATGGGTTGCGCACAGATGGCTCGTTTTTACAATGTACCGAGTGGTGGCTATATCGGGTTGACCAACGCAAAGATCAACGATGCGCAGTCCGGGTTTGAAACCGGTTTATCCACCATGGCGGGCGTCCTGGCTGGAATGGATATGCTGAATATGGGCGGCCTGCTGGATGCGCTAAAGATATTCGATTTCGCCAAAGCCGTGATCGATGGTGAGATAGCCCAAATGTTGAAACAGGTCAAACGCGGGTTTGAGTTTAGTGAAGAGAACCTGGCGCTGAATGTGATTGCCGATGCTGGGCCAGGTGGTTCCTTTATGACGAATAAACATACGGTCAAACGAATGAAGACCGAAGCCCTGCTGCCAAAAATCGCAGACCGCGATGCGCGTGAAGGCTGGGAAAAGAAAGGTTCGCTGGATGCACACGCCCATGCGATGCAACGCGTCCGTGATATTTTGGGCAAGGAAACTTCTGATCTCATTTCCCCAGAAGTTGATGCTCAAATTCGAGCCGAGTTCGACGGAATGGTTTCTGGTGAGTTGGAAATGCCCGAAGGTTGGTAAGCATATTTGGGATTTTGTATTTTTATACGGGTGAAAGGAATACTATAGGATGAAGTTATATTTTGCGACTGATGTGCATGGGTCAGAAATCTGCTGGAAGAAGTTCATTAACGCCGGTAAATTTTATGAGGCCGATGTGCTGATATTAGGAGGGGATATGACCGGTAAGGCGATCATCCCTATCATTGCTCAGGGTAAAAACAAGTACAAAGTCACTTTGCTGGATCAAGAGTCAATCCTGGATGGGCAGGAAAATGTAAATGAAATGGTAAAAACCATTCAGAATAGAGGCTACTATCCGTACGTAACAACGCCTGAAGAAGTAAAGGAGATATCAACGATGCCAGGCCAGTCGGACAAAGTATTTCTCGTTCAGGTAATTAATACAGTCCAACGCTGGATGGACTATGCTGACGAAAAATTAGCCGGTACAGGTATGCGATGCTATGTCTGCCCTGGCAATGACGATATGTTTGAGATCGATGATCTTATTAAGGCTTCCAAACACATTGAACTAGTAGAAGGAAAATTGATCCATTTGGACGAAGATCATGAGATGATCAACTCTGGCTGGACCAACCCCACTCCCTGGGATACTCACAGAGAAGAGGATGACGAAACCTTACTGGAACGGATTGAGATAATAGCAAGCCAGCTACAGAACCCGCGAACAGCTATTTTCAATTTACATGCGCCACCTTTTGGTAGTGGCCTTGATGAGGCCCCAGAATTAACTGAAGATTTACATCTTGCCAACGCAGGACAATCTTTAGTGCCAGTTGGCAGTGAGGCTGTGCTCAAGCTTATTAAAAAATACAAGCCGCTTCTAGGTTTATTTGGACATATTCATGAAGGAAAAGGTATTCGCAAGTACCACAAGACGCTATGCATTAACCCTGGAAGTATGTATGAGCAGGGAATTTTGCAAGGAGCCCT
>NZ_CEYOSI010000093.1:2968-9108 GCF_982879505.1 Candidatus Desulfolinea nitratireducens | reverse complement strand
GAGCCCTGATCAATTTAAAACCAAAGAAAATTGGTACTTATATGCTCACAACTGGATAATATTTTTTGGGCAATTAAGATGATCTAAAAGAAAGGAGGTGCTGATTCATAAGAATTATTTTGGAGGGGTAGGATTACAAACACAAGAAGTAAGCTGAAAAATCGGAAATTCAACTAATGTTTTCCACGACACGGTGGGGATTGGTAACAGGTATTGTGGAAACGCCAAATTCAAAGGAGAAATTTGATGGGTGAGGTTACTCTATTTGTTCGTAAGGCAAGCGGCCTGGTGAGGTCATGGTCGATTTTCGATGCCTTCATTTACTCTGCGTTTTCCATTAACCTGATTACTCTGGGTCTGTTTATTTTTTCCTACGCATATTATTTTGAGGGAAACCTGGCAGTCGCAGTGGTGATCGGTGGTGCTTTTACGATCTTTGAGGTGATCGTATATGCCAGTCTGATCTCTGCCATGCCACGCGCTGGTGGCGATTATGTCTGGCAAAGCCGTATTTTGGGACGCGCCATTGGCTTCATTCTGGCCGTCACTGGATGGTGGTTCATCCTCTGGCTCTGGGTTCCACTTTACGGTCAGATGCTGATGTACGAGGTTCTTACACCACTATTTGCAATTGCAGGCGCAAAAGATGCTGCCCTATGGATGTCCGGTCAAACAGGCCTGCTAACAGGCTCTCTGATCCTTTGCGCACTCGTATTTTTCTATATCTCTGTCGGCATGAAATGGTATGCCCGTGTGCAGAAAGTATGCTTCTGGGGTGGGATGATAGGTCTGTTGTTGGTGTTCGTTTTGCTGGGATTTGGCACAAATGAAACCTTTATCGCCAATTTGAACAGCATTGCTCCGGCAATGTTTGGCACCGAGCAAATTGATTTGTATCAGGCAACATTGGAAGCTGGTGAGGCCGCAGGCACTGTTTCTGCGCCTTTAGGCTCTCTGGTTCTAGGAGCGAGCATGTTGCTGATTCCTTTGATCACATTCCAAAACCTATGGCCAAACTGGGGCTCCACTCTCTACGGAGAAGTGCGCGGCGCATCAGATTATAAGCGTAATTTCTGGGGCATGGCTGCCGGGGTCATCGTCACCGCAGTGTTGGCTTTGATCTTCTTTGGATTGATCGGAAAAACGTTGGGATGGGATTTTTATAATAAAGCCAATGGTGCTTTTTGGAATTACACCTGGGGCTATACCGATGTGGCTCCACCATTACCTTTCTGGCCCTACCCGGTTCTCTTCGCTGCCATGATGACCAAGGCTCCCTTTTTGCAATTCCTGGTTGTCCTGCTGATGAGCCTTTGGTGGTTTGGATGGTCAGGCACAATTTTCCTTAGCTCCACTCGGGTGATCTTTGCTGCCGCCTTCGACCGAATGCTTCCGGAGTGGGTATCCAATATTGAGCCGCGTACCCGGACACCGATCAATGCCCTATTGTTGATGGTGATCCCGGGAATGATTGTTGCCACCCTATACGCTTTCAATATCTTTGATCTTCAAACTTTGGCTTTGGATTCAACTTTGGTGATTGCCGTTACATTCTTTGGATCAACCATCGCTGCGATTATCTTGCCCTGGAAAATGAAGGATGTTTTTGATGGGTCACCTATCGCAAAATTCAAAGTCAATAGTGGTTGGTCCTGGCTGACTCTGTTAGGTTACGGCGCTGTTTCGATATTTCTGATCTATAAATCAATACAATATGGTATTGCTGGTTCTGCAGCGATAGCGGGCACAGTGTCCATGCTTATCTATATATTGGTCTGGATTCTTAATGTTGCCAATGCAGCAGTATTACTATATCTTCTATACTATGTGTGGAAGAATTTGGCCGCAGACAAGCAGCTTCCTCTGATCACCTTTGCAGGGCTGGTTTTTTTGCCCTTCCTGGATTGGTTGCTGGTGGAGTGGTTCTGGGATCCAAGTTATCTCTATGGAATTGGCTGGACAAATACCAGTTCGATCGTTTTCATGTTGATTAATTACGGTTTGGCCGCTGCCATCTTCTATGGCTTCACCGCCTATCGTAAGCGCCAGGGTATTGACGTTGAAAAAGTTTACCAGGAGATCCCGGTCGAGTAGTTCGCCTTCATTTAGATCAACATTTCGTTGATTCCTGATGAAAATTCTGCACTAGAACAAAGGAGACAGTCACTCCCCATGTGACTGTCTCCTGATGTATACAACTCCTTAACAAACTATTTCAGAGCTACAAGCTCGCGGGCAGTGTCCACTGCTGCTCCAGCATCCGGCGCATATCTATCGGCGCCGATATCTTCTGCAAATTTCGAAGTAACCGGCGCGCCACCGACCATGACCTTTACTTTGTCTCGCAATCCTGCATCCTGTAAAGCCTCTATCGTGGATTTCATGGAGAGCATTGTGGTGGTCAATAAAGCCGACATCCCCACCACGTCGGCAACATTCTCACTGACGGCCTGGACGAATTGTTCGGGTGTAACATTGGTTCCCAGGTCGATGATCTCGAATCCCGCGCCCTCCAACATCATACCGACCAAGTTTTTGCCGATGTCGTGGAGATCCCCTGCTACGGTGCCGATTACGATTTTGCCCTGCGATGCCGCCCCTGACTCTGCCAGAAGAGGGCGCAATACTTCCAACCCGGCGTGCATTGCCTTGGCAGACATCAGGACTTCGGGGATAAATAAATCTCCGGCTCTGAAGTCGCGGCCGACGATATCCATCCCGGCGATCAAGCCATCATTGAGAATCTCCGGAGCCGACATTCCCAGGTCAAGGGCGGTTTTCGTAGCCGTTTCGACCTCACTGAAATTTCCAGCGTAAAGGTCCTTTTGCATTTGTACTAAGATATCAGACATGTTTTTTTGCCTCATTTTATTTGATAGTGTTTAGTCTCAGTGAAACCCTTTTAGTAACCTTTATTTCTCGAGCGATTTCAGCGCTTTTGGCACGAATTCATCCAACTCCTTGCGAATATCTTCTGGCAGTGGATTGGGTTGATGCTCTTCCAAGATTGCCAGAGCTTTTTCTTTGGCCCGGTCGACCATGGTCTTCGATCCGGTTTCTTCCCAGGCCTCTCTGGAGTTTCGGTATTGCAGGGTTGGCTCGAACCGTTCGCCTCTGAGGAACTTGTAAGTGTGCGGATCGGCCACAAAATTCCCACCAGGACCGACCCGGTCGATGACCTCTCTCGCCAGACGTTCGGCATTAACCTCGAAGCCTTCCACAGATCGAAAAGCAATATGGTTGATTTCGCTATCGATAACTAATTGTTCGTGGCTGATGACCAGGCTTTGCTGCATCATCCCGGCACCGACCAAAACATTAGCGCCAGCCAGGGCGGCCATCATGTTCATATACATGCGTTCGAGGATCGATTGTCCATCGTGGGTCATGGAATCGCTCCAGGGCCCATGCAGACTGACGGGAACCTTGTAGAAATGGGCCATTTGAGCACCGGCAGTTGCCATAATTCCCAGTTCGACCGAGCCTGCCAGGCTAAAACCGGTACGCATGTCCATAGCCATCGGCCTCGGCGCGTACTGCAATGGTGCCCCGGGATTTGCCAGTTGGGAGATAACCACTCCAGCCAAGAACTCGGTGTTGAGCAATTGTATATTGCCCGCCATCGTCATCGGTCCGGTTCCCCCGGCGATGGGCATGACACACACATCCAGCGGAATTCCATATTCGCCACACAACCAGAGGGCATCAACGGTCACATCCAGGAATTTGAGCGGGCTGATGGGCGCCTCCAGCAGGCTGACGATGGGTCGCTCTTTGAGTTCCTTTTTGCCGCCCGCTACGATGACCGCCATCTCGAACATCAGCTTGAGAGATTCGCCGGTGAAGGCCCGCAGGTGAATATGCTTGTCGGTGTGGCCGAAAGCCTCGCGCAGCATCAGGATGTCACGGCCCAGAACCGGCATATCCTGCCCGAACACCGGGGCAATGAAGCTGATGCCGTCGAGCGCATCCATCAATTTGTAGTAATCCTTGACGTCAGCGTGCAGCAAAGGCCTGAATTCGCCTGTCTCCAGGTCGATGGTGAAGTCAGCACCACCACCATTGCGGGAGTAGGGACGACCACCGGGGATCAGGGGACAATCCTTCTCCGGGTTTCGGGCCGCCAGAGTGAACCGATCCGGGACGGTTTCCAGGGCACGGCGGACCAACTGGCGCGGGATCCTGGCCCTTTTTGTCTGGAAATCCACCTTGGCGCCATGTTTCTCGAGGAATTCCAATCCTTCCTGGTGATCCACCATGATGCCGGTATTCTCCAGCAAGTCCAGTGATCCATCATGGATCTCCTCAATGTGTGAATCGCTGAGATATTTGAGATAAGGTTTTAGGGTTTTCGATGTCATAAGTTTTTCTCCTGGTGGGGTTCTAATAATAGTTCTTGATGGTTTTTTGGCAAAAAGTTCTTAGTCTTTCAGATTTCCAAGGGGGCGATCTCGGTGACAAATCGGAAGCGGTCACCCCGGTATAGGTCTTTGCCGTACTCGATAGGTAGATCATCCTGGTCGAACGACAGACGGCGTTGCAGCATGAGCGGAGCCCCAAGTAAGACATCCAATAACTCTGCCTCGTAGTTCAAAGCGATCACTGGCTCCAAACTTTGCCGGGCGCGCAGGGCGGTAATTCCATATTCTGTTTCCATAACCTCGTATAAGGAGCGAGTCGCCAGGTCATGACGGTCGAAGCCGGGAAAACGGTGAGCGGGTATGGTGAGTCTTTCGAGCAATACCGGCTCCTGATTGATCAAGCGCAAGCGAAAAATGTGGTAAACCCTGTCGGAGGTAGAAAGCCCCAAATCATCAGCGCTTGATTTCTCGACTGGCTGGTTTTCAAATTTGACAATTTTTGCGCCGGGTATATAACCACGGCGCTGCATCCCTTTAGTAAACGAGATGATGAACTCAGCCGGCTGCTCGATCTTGGGCTCAGATACATAAGTCCCCGCCCCCTGTCGACGGTTCAGCAACCCCTGTATTTCGAGCTTTTGGAGGGCGCGCCGTAAAGTTAACCGATTCACCCCCAGTTTCTCACTCAACTCGCGTTCCGGAGGCAAACGGTCACCAGGACTCAATACTCCCGATTCGATCTGATCCAGCAGATTTTCAGCAATTTGAATGTAAACAGGAATGGAAGGATGATCGCGATTTGGGGTTTGGACAGGTTTATTCATGATTCCCCGCGAGTTTTGGGGTAAATTGACCGCCGAATTGGTGTATACCAATCCTGCGTAAGAATGGATGCAGGCGGTTGTCAACTATTCTCAAATTTTTCCCCATTAAACCAAGTGTAACACGGGTCGAAAATGTGATTCTCAGGCCATGAATCCATCCGGCGGTCTGATCTGAGCCGGCGGTCGGATGGATTGCGCCTTCGAAATGGGAATTACTGGTTGTCGTTGGAAGTTTGAATCCCCTGTTTGTATACTCCCCCAATGGCATGATGCCCAATCCCGATGACAATGAATGCGTGTTTATCTACATCCAGCACTACGGTTTTCAAAGCATCGACATCTGGCCTGCTCACCACAAAATACAAGACAGTGTGATTTTTTTCCGTAAACATTCCCTGTGCGGGCCAGGAGGTAATCCCTATCCGCAGCCGGTGAAAGACGGTGTCGGCCACGGCTTTTGGCTGGTCGGTGACGATGAGGGCCGTTCGCACCACGCTGGGGCCTTCCAAAACCTGATCCGCGGCCACCCCCCAGATATAAAGAGTGACCAGTGCATACAATGCTTTATCCCACCCGAATACGATTCCGGCTATGAGCACGACCCCGCCATCGGTGAGTAGATATAACTGGCTGACTGGAAATCCGGTTTTAAATTGTAAGACCCGGCCGACGATCCCGGTCCCGCCAGATGTGCCCTGAGCGCGGTAAACAAGACCCGTGGCCACCCCACCCAGCACCCCTCCATAGAGGGCATTGAGCATCAAATTATCGGTGATCCCCTCCGAAGGGATCCAGAAAGCAAGGACATCCGTCCCTACATTGTAGACCAGCACAACATATATGGTGCGGATCAAAAAGTTGAAACGGCCTAAATGCTTGAAGCCCACAAACAATAAGGGGACATTTAAGATCAGCATCACCATTCCAATCGGCCATGAGGTAAACTCATTGATGA
>NZ_CEYOSI010000093.1:0-2958 GCF_982879505.1 Candidatus Desulfolinea nitratireducens | reverse complement strand
CCGGGGGCAATCTGCGAGGGGGCCATGAAAAAATTGACATTGACGGCCAGAATTAATCCGCCAATGGTCAACAAAAAGAAGCGACTCAGCTTTGAACGCTGGTCCTTATTTCCAATGAAAGATTTAATTTTATTAATCATCATATTAAATTCGGTCTTCGTACCTCAGTGAGCCTCCAGAAATAACTTCCTGATAAAGATACTAAAGGGTGGTGGAGACCCTTATGGTCTGCCAGGACTTAGCCGGTGATAATTCCTTATTTTTTCCAATTTTCGCCAGTTGTCCTCGTTGGCGAGCCATTTCATGAAGTTGACTCCATGCCGCAAGTAGATCAGGTACTCCTCGGGGTTCACGTTACCTCCATAAAATTCCCTGATCGTCCAATTGAACGCATACAGATTACTGGCGCTGATCATGTAGGGTAAGCAAGCTAACTCCTTCTCACTCAATGGGCCAATGCCGGGTTTGTTCCTGAGCGTATTTTGATAGGCATCGATAAATAACCCAGTTTTTTCGAGGTGGAGCTCCCCATCTTTCTGATCATTCCAGGATGAAAAGAAGTAGGTAATTGCAAGAGCAATATCGAAACAGCGAAAATCAACCTTAGACCAATCGAAATCAAACAGCCCAATAATTTTAAAGCCTCGGAATTTGAGATTCCCCGGATGATAGTCAGAATGAATGATCTGCCGGTGAAGAAGCGAGCTTTCTTGTGTACCCAGAGCATCCTGTGTCGTGGCGAGGCTATCTTGGATGAGGCTGAGGTGTTCTTGAAAGTAAGAGTCGAATATTGTACTGCCTAGATTTCGAGAACAATGATCTACGTAGTTGGCGATATCAGGGAGAAGTTCCAAAATTCCCGGTTCGTATCTTTTCCCAGCCGGGTCCAAATCGGAAACCGCATTGTGGAATTGTGCCAAGACAGTCGCGGCGTTTGCGATCTCCTGATCCGTGCATTTAGGATTTTCCCAGGTGTATTTGTCCACCCCTGGAAGAAAGTCAAAAATGGCGTAAAAAATTTCTGCCTTTTTACCACCAGGATCCTCGAGGCGTTTGACATAAGTTCTTCCATCCCGAGTTGGTATGACCTCTGCAACCAGCTCAAATCCCTTCTCTGTCAGATGGCGAATGATCGAGTGTTCGAATTGGATTTCTTCTTCTTTGATCCCCTCTTTGTATCTTCTGAAGAAGTATTTTTTCCTTTCGCCAGCGCTCATTGTTTCAATAATATAACTGATATTCACGTACCCTAAAAGGAGTTCATAATTCGTTAATGCCCCAATTTGATAATGATTTGAAATGATCTCATATAACAGGGATACTTGTTGTGCACTCATTTTCTGGCCTCGACGCCTAGATAAAATTTTAAAAGATTAGACTCAAGCCCGCATCGGGATTACAAACATGCAATGCCAGAGCTGAAAAAGCCTCATTCAAAATATCCAGTCAACCATTCACCGAATTTGTATGAATTCATAACCAGGATCTGATCTTTCGCTACTAAACTGAGCTCAATTTGATGTACAAGACACTTAAGCGTATTTTTCTACAGATATGCAAACTATTTCGTAACTGCTCAACCTTTCATTCCTTCGGCAACCTCAGGACAGGTCTGAACCCTTCGCTTATCGTCATTCTAAGCGCAGCGAAGAATCTCTCCATCACTCAGGATAAACTCCGTGAAGAATCTCCTCTCTTGGAGACCCTTCATTTCATTCAAAGCTTGTCCTGAACCCAGTGAAGGAGTGACAAAGAGCGGATTGTAACTTCTCTAGGGGCTGAACAGTTACACTAAATCTTAGATCCACAAGAATCTCGAATGATAAGCTCACCTTTAAGCATAATTTTTTGCAGGGGTTGATCAGGATTCTTGATACGGTCAAGGAGTAACTTAGCTGCAAATTCTCCCAACTGGTATGTAGGTTGAGCAATCACTGTAAGCGGGGTTTTCAGAGCAATATTCCAGGGGGTATCATCAAAGGCAACCAGGGCAAGCGCTTCTGGAATTTGGATATCATGTTGATAAATCGCTTCGAGTGCGCCAAGAGTCATGAGATTGTTCGCGATCAATAAAGCAGTAGGGCGTTCAGGCAGATTAAGTAATTCTTCCATCGCCGCGCAACCACCCCCTTGACGGTATTGACCGTTTACAATCAAATCATCTTCGATTGGGATGTCCAGATTGGTCAGAGCCTCCTTGTAACCCTTGAGTCGCTCTTGTGAGGTACTGATATGTAAAGGGCCACCAATGTAACCGATTCTACGATGCCCCAGTTTTGCAAGGCATTCTGTTGCCTGGAAAGATGCTGAAACATTATCAATCACAACAGAGTCAACCAAAAGATATTTAGATTCTCTGTCAATAGCTACCATTGGTATATCACTTTTAGCGAGATCCTGGTAACAATCATCATATCCAGAAGTCAATGCCAGTATGATTCCACCTACGCCATCGCTTATGAGAGAATTGAGATGCATTTTTTCTATTCGAGGATCTTCTTTGGAATTTCCAAGTATTAAAACATAATCCGAGCTTTGCAAGACACTTTCAATCCCGGCCAAACAACCAGTAAAGAAAGGGTTTTGGATATCTGAAAGCACAACACCAATTTTGAGCACTGCGCCAATACGCAACTCGCGTGCAGCTCGGTTTGGGCTGTAGCCAAGTTCTTTAATAGCCCGATCGACGCGCTTGCGTCGCCTGGGGCTGACTACATCACTTCCGGTGATTACTCTGGACACTGTCGCGGTTGAAACGCCTGCACGATCAGCAACTACTTTGATTGTGATATTAGATTTTTTTTTCCGCATTAGAATAACCTGAGTGTCAAAGGGAAAACTTTGAGTTTGGAAGGCACATTGGCGGTTAATTACCGCTAATGCTCGTATTTAAAAGCAACATCTCTATCCTAAGATTCAGGATTGACGGACCATTAACAATCCTATCCTAGCCATCAA
>NZ_CEYOSI010000092.1:10631-12664 GCF_982879505.1 Candidatus Desulfolinea nitratireducens | reverse complement strand
GACCGATGACTGGCCACCAAACCACATCGCCAATTGGCCACTGGTGGTCAAATAAAAAATAGGCGGGGACAACAATCGCGCTCATAAAAAGCAGTGTATAGAGCGTAACTGTTGGAGCAGGTACTTCATAGAGGACACGTTGATTTACGGGGAGGTGGAGTGCATATAAAGCGGATGCGATAAGCATCATCGTTACGCCAGTCATATCAATCCCCCCGTTATTAACATTGGCGATTAAAATGATTGCCATAGTTGCCAATACTATTCTGATGAGGGTAAGTCGAGTTGGAGCCTGACGATCTAACAATAACCAAATGACTACAAAAACCGGATATAAGGAATAAAGTAGATGACCGACGCTTGCACTTAACCTCCCTAAGGCCATATAGTAAAACAAAGAGCCAATGCCGTTAATTGCACCTGCCAGGGCACATCCAGCAAGCCCAAGGGGAAAAATATAAAAATACTCACGCTTGAAGATCAAAATCAGAGTTAGTAATAGTAACGTAGCAAAACTTGTTCTCAATGCGACGACAGCTATGGGGGAAAAACCCCATATAATGGCTTGTTTGCCAAAAATCGGGGTCAATCCCAAAAAAACGGCCGAAATAACAGCCGCACTGATGCCTCTTCTTTGCTCTGATCTCATTTTTTATTAATTAATAATAGCGTGAACTTCATCAAGGAATTCATCACTCATGAAATCTCCTTTTTGCAGGAGGGATTGAATTTGCCCTTTCAATCTTTCTCTTTCTTTAGCGGTTAATTCCTTGGCTGTTGATACTATGACTGGAATATTCTCTGTTTCTGAACTTGCCTTTAACTCGTCCAAAACACCAAAGCCATCTAATTCAGGCATCATGAGGTCAAGGATAATTAGATCTGGTTTTTCGCGTCGGATAATTTTTAAGGCTTCTTTCCCGTTACTGGCCTCAAAGATATTAAAGTCTCCTTGTGACTGGAGAATGCGGCGGATGAGGAGCCTGGCTTCGGTAGTATCATCAACAATGATGATCCTTGGGAAACGCTCGGGGACAACGTGACTAAGTGCGGCCAGCACACCTTCCTGAGGAGTTTTCTCATCAGGATTCGTATCAGGAAGAACCACATTTCGTGCCCAATTATCTCCCAGGACAAATTTTTCAGGAGGCATGGTATGACCTGTGCAATTGATCACCACAGTCTCTTCAGGCTTAATTACACCAGAGCGCACCAGTTTAAAAAGACCTGCAAAGGCAACAGCGGATGCAGGCTCGGCTGAAATCCCCTCCATTTTTGCGAGAACGTGCATGGCACGAAACGCTTCCTCATCGGTGACGCTTTCGAAAACACCTCTTGTTGCATCAACTTCCTTGCGCAAGAGTTGGTAGGTACGGCCAGGATCACCAGTGGCAAGGGTTTCAATATGGGTTCTGGGAACTTCAACAGGCTCTGCTATTTCCAATCCTTTTTTCCAGCTGTTAACGATTGGTGCGCAACCAGCAGACTGAATCCCTGCAAGGGCAGGTTTTTTATTAATAAATCCCATTTTCTCCAATTCAGAAAAACCTTTTGCAACACCCAGTGGTCCCATTCCGCCGCTAATAGCCTGTATGTACCAGTCGGGTGTTTGCCAAAGCGGCGTTTCGGAGTCGGTGGTGCTATCAGACGTACCATGAAGGGCTGTGAGTTGCTCAGCGATTTCAAATGCAATTGTTTTCATTGATTCAACGGCTGAGTTTGATCGCGCCCCCATACTTTGATATAGATTTCTTTGTTTGGCGAATTCTGATGCTGCCCGCTTAACGGCATCATAAGAACCCGTTACTTTGACTACCTGACTACCGTAGAGAGCAATTTCCCGCATTTTTACTGCAGGGACAAGACTTGTTACAAAAGCCCAAAGCTTGATGCCTGCACGTGCGGCGTATGCAGAGTAAGCGATTGCAACATTCCCGGTTGAGGCAACCACCATTTCTGTGATACCTGCTTCCTTAAGGGCAGCAATGGATACAGCTGCCTGACGATCTTTAAAGGAGGCCGTTGGTCCTTGG
>NZ_CEYOSI010000092.1:1999-10621 GCF_982879505.1 Candidatus Desulfolinea nitratireducens | reverse complement strand
CCAAGCATCAGGCCAAGATTTGTGGCCCTAATTAATGGCGTCCCGCCTTCACCGAGGGAAATTGATGGGTTGGGGTTTTGAACAGGTAACAACTCACGATAACGCCAAAGATCGAAAGGGCGATTTGCAAGCAGTTTAGGGAGTGTTTTTGAAAGTGTCTCTAGGTCATATTCTGCTTCACGCCATTGACTATTGCACTGAGGGCAATTTGTAGCTGTAGGAAAATAGGGAGCTTTTTGGCCGCAATCAATACAACGAAGAATGAAAGACATATTTATTAATTTATTCCTTATTTCTTGAAAAGGTTAAGGCTGCGCCCAAGTACAGATAATAATTCTTTGGGATCCAGCGTGCCTTTTTGGATCAGGTGGTGATTGAGAGAATCAAGTTTTTCTTGTTGGGTGGAACTGATATCACCTCCGCTGATGAGGATTACAGGAATATCCCTAAGTTCAGCTTTTGCTTGCATGGCGTCAATTATCTCAAAACCATCCATTTTGGGCATAAAGAGATCAAGGATAACCGCGTCAGGGGGATGGCTAACGATCATATCCCAACCAGCAGGCCCATCTTCCGCAAGAATCGGCGTAAAGCCTTTAGCGCTGCTGAGGAGTTTTTCAAGGAGGCGCCGATCATCAGGATCATCGTCAATAATGAGGATGTCATGTAGGGTCCCATCGTTGTTTAGCCGATCCAATGCGCCGAGCAGATCATCCTCGATAATTGGTTTGAGAAGATAATCTGTTGCGCCAAGCGCGTAGCCTTTATCTGTGTCCTCAACGATGCTGCATACCAATATGGGAATGTGTTGCGTCTCAGGATCAGATTTAAGATCTTGCAAAACCTGCCAACCATCATAATTTGGCATCATGATATCTAGCGTGATGGCATAGGGATTAATTTCTTTAGCACTCTCAACCGCTTTCTTGGGATCTGTGAGCGCAATTACCTGATATCCTTGCGTATGTAGATAACGCTGGTAGAGTTTGACGACTTTTTCATCATCATCAATTGCAAGGACAACCCGAGATTGAGCGTCATCCTGAGATTCTGCAATTTCGATTTCAGGGGTGATCTCTTGATCTTCATGGAGAGGAAGCGTAAAGAAGAAGGTGCTGCCTTTACCAACTTCACTATCAAGACCAATTTCTCCGCCGTGCATGTGTACAAGTTCCTGACTGATGGAGAGGCCCAAACCTGAACCACCGGTTGCGCGGGTTGCAGACGCGTCCACTTGTGAAAATGCCTGGAAAAGTTTCTTTTGATCCTCTTTTGAAATACCAGGTCCGCTGTCAATAACGCTAATGCGAACAAAATCGCCTTCGCTTTCCGCAGTAACCTTGATCACACCTTCATCTGTAAATTTGGCGGCATTGGAGAATAGATTAATTAATATCTGCCGAACCCGCATTGAATCGGCTTTGACAGCAGGTAAATCATTCTGGATCTCTTCCTCCAGGCGAACAGATTTATCTTTAATTAAGCCAACTACGGTAGACATAACGCTCTTGATGAGTTTTTCAACATCAGTTTCGTCAAAAGTTAATTCCATTTTACCTGCTTCAATCTTGGAAAGATCGAGAATATCGTTAATCAGACCCAGTAAATGTTGGCCCGAATTATAGATAGCAGTCAGGTCCTGCTGTTGTAAATCTGTTACTGGTCCATCAATACCCTTGATGATGATGCGTGAAAAGCCAATAATGGAATTCAGTGGTGTTCTTAGTTCATGACTCATATTTGCCAGAAATTGACTTTTAAGTCTTTCGAGCTCCCGCATTTCAGTAAAGGAATCTTGGGCCAGTTTATAGGAGCGGGCATTGTCAATGGCTGTGGCAAATTGATCAGCCAGTAGTTGTAAAACAATTACATCATCTGGTGTAAAGGCGTCGACATCGGTAGATTGCAAATCCAGCGCTCCGATAATTCTTCGTCCAATGATCAGTGGGATGGCTGCCTCCGCCTTTGTTTCAGGAAGCAATGGGTTTGGTTGGTGGTTGGGGTTATCTGTGACATCATTGACAATAAAAGGCTTACCGGTATCTGTGGCTGTACCCACAACAGATTTTGAACCAACCTGGAGGGAGTGTTCCCGCTCCTTCATTTCTTTTCCAGCGTCACCTGTTGCTTCACGAACAACAACCTCAAACCCAGCCTCTTCAATGGTGAAAATTGCAGCATGGTAATAACCAAAATGCTCCCGAAGCAAATAAACGGCGCGCCTGAACAGGATATCCATATCCAGTGTCGATGTAACCAGGCGCCCAACCTCCGCCGCTGCGGCCATATAGTCATTTTGTCTCTGCAAAGATTTTTCTGATTCTTGCGCTTCCTGAAATAAGCGCGCATTTTCAATGGCCACCGCAGCCTGGTTGGCCAGGGTCATTGCTAAATTGAGCTCTTCTTGAGAAAAATGGCGCTCTTCACCAGTACTTTCCAATTCTATATATCCAATCGCCTGTCTTTTCACGACCAGGGGCAGCACTACAGTGGTTGTGACATCATACTCTTTCATCAATGCCAATTCATTGGGGTCAGCATCAGGATCGCTGGCATGAATCACCAAAGGTTGAAAATCCGCTAGCGCCTTGGATGTATCGGGATAATCCTTCAAATAGTATATATTCCCAATTTCATCCTCTCTGATTTTCTGGCGCCCATTTTTGTCAACCATCAGATCCATTACTACTCGCGCGCTGTGATTTGCAGAATCATATAAGCAGATTGAACATTCTGGAATTCCTATCACGTTCGTGAAGTTTCGGGCAACAACCCTGGAAATCCCTTCGATTTCAACAGGCGCACTGGAGATGGCCTGGCTGACGTCGAAAATCGTGGCCATCTCGTTTGCAGCCTTCTGAACGCGTTGATAGGAGAGGGCATTGTCGAGCGCAAGGGCCGCCTGGTTGGCCAGGGTCATCGCCAGGTTTAACTCTCCATCTGACAAATGTAATTCCTGGTCCCAGTTTTCCAGTTCTACAATACCAATCGCCTGCCCCTTAACAGCTAAGGGTAAGATAATAAGTGATTGAATATTGACCTCTTGTGCTTGCATGTAAGCCAGTTCGGCCGGGTCAGCGTCCGAGTCGCTGGCATGAATCTCAAGAGGTTGTTTATTCTCCAACACACGTGCGATGACAGGGTAATCTGCTAAAGATTCTGTTCTCCCGACCTCATCATCCACGATCACTTTCCCTGTTTCATCATCAATAAAAATATTGGTACTAATCCTTAGGGTTTTTCCATCCGGGTCGAGTAATGAAATGGTACATTCAGAATAAGTCAATACTTTCAAAAAATTATCAGCGATAACTGAGCCAATTTCCTTGATATCGACAGATGCGCTCGAGAAATTCTGGCTGACCTCGAAGAGCATGGCCATTTCATCAGCAGCTTGTTGAATGCGCTCGTAAGCCTGGGCGTTGTCAACTGCGATGGCAGCCTGTTGTGCCAGACTTTCCAGAAACTTTAATTCTGATGGCAAAAATTCCTGCTCGATCCCTATTCTCCAAATGACCAGCAAACCCCTTAGTTCATTTTGGGAAAGAATTGGTGCAACCATGATATGTTCGTTTTCAACTTGCTTGGTCCCCGGGACAGTTCTGGATTCTGGATCTGAACTGGTGTCATTAACAAATTTCCCAATTTTGGTAAGGGCAATATTTCCAATTATCCCCTCACCAAGAATTAATGTGTCGCCTTTAATTTTATCAGATCCGGCCCCCAAGGCTGCGATAGCGGAAAATGTTTGGGCACTTTCGTCTGGAACAAAGACCGCGCTGGTTTTCGCATTCAATGTTATTTTGGCCTGAGATGCAATACTTTCCAGGACCTTTTTAAGATCCAAAGTAGAAGATATTTCCCTGGCGACATCCGCAAGTGCTGTCATTTCCTGAGCACGGGTTTGCGTTTCCTGGAAAAGGAGCGCGTTTTCCAACGCCTGTGAGAGCTGATCGGTGACTTGTTGAACAAGCTGTTGATCTTCCCCCCCCCATTGACGGTTAGTTTTGCTATCAACAATTTGAAGGGTCGCCCAGGATTCTGCTCCCAAGCGGACAGGCAGGCTCATAGTTGCATGTGCATCAATGGTGTCTATTTGTACGCGAGGTGTCTCGGTCCTTTTGCCCTTACTTTTGGCGGCCAGTACAACGTCCAACGGGGGTAGCACGCGTGTGCCAATGAGAGTTGGATCGGGTGACAGTGTTTCGAGCGCCTTTACATCATCTTTGATTTTATTGTTTTCAGGAGGAACAGGATCTGGGGCTGGTGTCTCAGGCGCCGTTATTTCCTCCTTGATTTTATCGGTATCAAGAGGAATAGCCTCAGAGGCTGGGGTTTCAAGAGGCACTTCTGCCTCTTTGACGACATCTTTACCAATAGGAATAGGAGCAGGGGCTGGTGGATCAAGCGCCCTTTCTTCCTCTTTGATATCGTCAAAGAGTTTGTCAAGTCGGTTGTTGATTTGTTTCTTTGACATATTCAACTAACTCCTGTGCCAGAAGACGATATTGTTCAGAACCACGGGTATTTGATTTATATTTTGTAATTGGTAAACCAAGAATAGGACTCTCACGCAGTTTTGTGTCAATCTCAATAATGCTTTTGAATAACCCATCTCCAAATGTGTTTTCCAGTTGTGCCTGAATTGTGCGGTGAGAACGATTGCGACGGTCGAGCATTGTAATTAATATACGGTATGCCAAAGGAGGGTTATTTTCACTACGTACTTTTCGAACAAGGGTCATCATATTTCTCAGAGCGTAAGCCGAAAAATATTCTGCCTGCGTGGGGACAATCAGAAGGTCAGATGCATTCAGTGCATTCAATGTTACTGCGCCAAGAGCTGGAGGGCAATCAATTAACAGAAAATCATATTTTGTTGGGTGCGAAGCTTGAATTGCATCTGCGAGACGGGTGGAATAATTGAGATGTATCGGTAAAAGTTGTTCGGCACGTTCCATTTTCTGACTGGATGGCACTAAATCCAGGCGCTCAACATCACTCTTTTGCCAAACATTTTCCAAAGGAATATTTTCAAGCAAAATATCACTTGAGGTTAATGCAGCGCCACCTGGCTCAAAGCCTAAGGCCAATGTCAGGTTTGCCTGTGCATCCAAATCTATTAATAAAATTTGATATCCTTTTTCGGCTAAAGCGGCGCCAAGGGATAATGTAGTGGTTGTTTTTGCGACACCACCTTTTTCATTTGAAACAGTAATTACGTACGTCATAAGTTGCCTCGCTTTGTCTTTGAGACTGCTCTATAATAAAAACCGTTAACTCTCTTCAATATCTTCAATTTTGCCAGGGTTGGGAATTTCTGTCGTCAATTCAATTTTGCTGGCTCCCAAGGCCTCTTTGAGTTCATCTAATGCAGTTTGGATCATTACCTGTGGATCGTTTGTACTGCGAATTTTGGTTGTGATCTCAGAAACCAAACGCTCACGGCCTGCACGGCGGGTTGTATCCTCAAGGAGGCGGGCGTTATCCAAGGCTAAAGCAAAACGGTCAACTGTTGCCTGGATGATCTCTAATTCATCTTCTGTATATTGTGCTACAGGTTTATCGAGATCAACATTGAGATAACCAATCACAATATTCCTAAGTTTAACAGGAAGTTTGTATACAGAGTCGTTATTTATCGTTTTGCCATCCATTTGTAAGGGTTCGTTGATTGCTTCCAAGCCGGTTGTCCGGGCTCGATACCCTATGATATCGCTTAAATTACCAAAGCGGCTCCACTCATTTTTCAGATAGCGCTGGAAGGTGGTATCAAGTTCCTGAAGGGTATCCTGCGATTGCTGGAAAAGCCGTGCATTTTCGATTGCGACTGCGACTTGATTTGCAAGCGTCGATAGACCCTCAATATCCTCCCCTGAAAATGCGTTTGTCTCCTCGCTCTGCACATCCAACACGCCAATGACCTCATTACCAATCATCAATGGCAGGGCCATTTCAGAATGAGTGTTCGGTAAATCGGGGTTGTCAAAATAGGTTGCGTCATTGCCAACATCCAGCGCTATGCGCGCTGTTTTTAGATCGACTGCAGAGCCTACAATACCCTCCTGTCCCACCCGGAGTTGGTGATCACGAGCCAGCATGGCTTGCCCACCACCGCTATTTGATGCGCGCAACACCGCATATTGTTTATTTTCAGATAGGAGGAAAATACCAATGTGATAGTAACCAAAACGCTCACTAACTGTCCTGGTAATATGAGGTAATAGTTTATCCATTTCTTGTAATGAGGCAACCGAGCTTGCTACATCAGCGATGGCCTCAAGTTGTGATGCTCGTTTCTGAATTTGAGTAGAACTGCTTTCCAGATCGAGAGTGCGCTCATGAACGCGTTGCTCGAGATTTACCTGTAGAATTTGCAGCTCTTTATTGCTTATTTCCATGCGGCGCTCGTTTGCCTGCGCCCGTTTAGCAGCATTTCGGAGTCCATTGTCAAGGATGAATAACAATGCCGCACTGATTATCAGGATGAAGGTGATATCAATTGCATTTTCACTCGCTGATGAATAAACAGGAATAAAGAGACCGCTGCCTTCCAGGTATGCAAAATACCACACCGAAGCGACACTGGCTATTGTCACCAGGATACTTGCTTTCCAGCCAAGCAAAACACTGGCAATCAAAATTACTATGAAATATGCAATTATCCCTGTATCGCGAATACCTTCGCCTCTTGCCAAATTAAAAACTGCGAACCATCCAAAAAGTATTACTGCGACGCTTATAGAATTAACATTTCCTCGTTTTAACATTAACCAGCTGCTTATGAGAATAATGATGAGAGTTCCCAAAGTCACGAGTGTATTTAAGTTTACTGTGGAAGCAATTGTGCGAGATAACAATAATAATGCCAGGAGGAAAATCACGATCAGGAGAAGGTAATTTAATATTCCTGCCAGTCGCGTCTTTTCCTCGTCTTCAAAAATGGGAGGGCTGAACCAGCGAACAAGACCTTTTAACATAATATAATTACCTTCTTTTTTGGAAAGTCACTTTGTGAAAGTCAAAAAAACTCATTGCTCATTATCTCCAATTTCAAGAGTTACCTCTGACGCACCCAAAACATCACGTAACTCACCAACAGCGACCTGCATCAGGCGTTCGATCTCTGTAGTTGCGCTGAGCTTTGCGGAAATATCACCGATAACGCTTTCTTTTACCGCTTGGCTTTGGGATGCCTCCAAGAGGGTTGCATTTTCTAAGGCCACACCCAAGCGCTCAGCCAATGAATTTGTTATATCTATCTCATCCGAATTCAATATTTTGTTATCCGGCAAATTGATATAAATTGTGCCAATTTCATCGCCGCGCAACCTAATCGGAATACCAATCGATTTCAGTTTTCGTTTTACTGGTTCATTAAGAGGCCGTACAGTTCTACCTGAAAGTTCGTAACCAATTATTTTTTGTTTTTTTGAAATTTTCTGCCAGGCATCCCGGGAAAATTCTCCCAAGGAGCTTTGTGCCTCTGCTAGTAGACGTTGAGTTTCCTCGTGCAAGCGTGCGTTCTCAATGGCGATGCTAACTTCGTCCGCCAGAATTGAAAGAACTTCAATATCATCCTCGGAAAAGGCATTTGCTTCCGTGCTTTGAACATCCAAGGCCCCAATTATCCTGCCCCCAACAAGGAGGGGTAGAGCCATTTCGGACCGTGTTTCTGGCAAATCTGGGTTATCAAAATAAACCGCATCCTCACCCACGTCCAAAGCGATCCGGGGCTGGCCTGTGCTGGTTGTAAAACCGACGATACCTTGTTCCCCGATTTTGAGCTTATGCTCACGCTCGAGCATGCGTTTTCCGCCTTCACTATTAGCAGCCCTCAAAATGGCATTTTCATTTGTGTAGTCATTGAGAAAAATACCGGTGTGGTAATAATTAAATTGCTGGCTGATAAGTTCTGTGATCTTGGGCAATACTTCATCTAATGAACGAATTGATGCAAGCGCTGCACCCACAAGAGCGATCGCTTCAAATTGCACGGCACGCCTCTCGCTCATTTGAGTGGTAGTTGATAATTCTGCAGTACGCTCTTCTACACGCGTCTCGAGCTCGATTAAAGAATTCTGCAATTGTTTATACATTCGGTCAAATGTATTGCCAAGCATCGCAATTTCATCGTTTCCCTCGATCTGAAAAGAAAAACGCAAATCATGCTGTTGTTGCTCAATTGAGGCAGCGGACCGTTCAAGGTATTCAAGCCTGTCACTAACTGAGTGTGCAATTCTATTTGCAATTAGCCACCCCAAAAACATAGCGAAAATTAAGACAAGCGCCATAAATCCGACAGTGTCCTGATATGCAGAGAAGGATACCTCGCTAAAGGCTTTTGTATAATTATTATTTGCTTCATTAAGCAATCTCAATTCTTGCTGCACAAGGATCAAACGAGATTTCGTGTTTTCAACGAAGAATTCATCACGCATACCTGTGATGTCAAGCTCTTGAAATTGATTCTCCACAATTAAGTATTGAACAAATGCCTGCCGCAACGATACAAAAGTATCCAATTCCTGGTTTTGTAATTCAATGAGATTATTATCTTGAATCATGGCGGATAGTTCTGCATTATTTGTTGAAAGATGGACCTCTTCATAATTCTCAATA
>NZ_CEYOSI010000092.1:0-1989 GCF_982879505.1 Candidatus Desulfolinea nitratireducens | reverse complement strand
TTCATCGCTTCTCTTTGACGCGCTTGTTCATCAGGCGAAATGTTTGGAGAAAGAAGTGCGTCAAAGATGGATTGCACCTGCAATATAGATTCACTTAATTGCGTGGTCGCAATATTTGAATTAATAATTTGGTTATAACTAATTGCCAATGTAGATTGAATCGTTTGCATGCCAAAAATTCCCGACACAAAAATACTAAGCAACCCAAAAACCATAATGACGGTAATTAGATTTAGTTTCCTGTTTACCGATATTCTTGTCAGAAAGCTTGTTTGCTGGTTCATGCTATTTTGAGCCTCATGCTTGATCCTTATCAGTAAGCTGAATGACGACATCTGCTCCAGGTATGACACGGCCTAATTCCTCAACGGCAGTTTGCAGAACGTTGCGAATATTGATGGATGCAGCACCAATATTGGAGGAAATATCACCAATAACTTGCTCCTTGGATGCCCGCCTCTGGCTTTCCGATAGCAAACGGGCATTTTCCATGGTAATGGCAGCACGCTCAATAATGGCAGTGGCTATATCTAATTCATCCTGAGTCCATGGGCGCTTACCACCGCCCTGTATCTTTATTTCTCCAATTTTCTGCCCGCGTAAAATAATTGGAAGATTTAGCATTTCAACGTCATTCAGGTCATCTTTTGCAATTGGTTCCTTTAGCAAAGTGACCTTTCCTTTTCTGCGACGAAGACCAGCCAGGTTTTCTGAAAGCTTAAATTGATCCCAGCCTAATATTGTCCCCTGCTGTGAGACCAATACTGATTGCGCCAAAGCGTATCGTGCTTCCTCGTAAAGGCGCGCGTTATTGATCGCAATACTTACCTGATCTGCCAGGGTTGAAAGTGTGTCGATATCTTCTTGAGAAAACGCATTGGGCTCAACGCTTTGTACATCAAGAGCACCAATTATTTGGTTGCCGACAAACATTGGTAATGCCATCTCAGAACGGGTGTTGGGCAGATCTGGATTATCAAAATATATATTATCCTGTCCGGTATCCAAGGCGATTCGTGCCTTTCCTCGACTGGTAACAAAGCCGACAATACCAGTTTCCCCAACCTTGAGTTGGTGATTTCGCTCCAACATTTCCTTGCCACCAGGACTGTTTGCAGCACGCAAAACTGCAAATTCCTTCGATTCATCAAGCAAAAAGACTCCAACATGATAAAATCCAAAATTTTGGCTAATTACCTCTGTGATATTTGGTAAAAGAGTTTCGGAATTTTGCGAAGTACTAATGCTGCGTGCAACTTGCGCGATGGCCTCAAACTGTACAGCTCGACGCTGGCTTTGCTCGCTGGCCTCTTCAAGCTCAGTTGTACGTTCTACAACACGTTCCTCCAGGCTCCCCAACATTTCTTTGAGCTGGGCCGTCATTCCTTTGAAGGCTTCAGCCAGAACATGAACCTCTTCAACGGAGATTTTGGGAATATTTACTTCCAAATCTCCTTTGCTAAATTGGATAGCTGCGGTTCTTAGTTGGTTTAGGGGTGTAGTTAACACCCGGCTTACTCCAAAGCTGATTACCATAGCGCCAATTACTATCGCAATCAGCATGAGTAATCCGAAAATCTGTGATTGTTGATTATTCTCGGCCACCATTGCCTGAGCCTCGCGGTAGGCTGTTTCCATTTCAGCTGCTGGCACAATCACGCCAAGGCTATAGCCTGTGGATGAAACAGGTGCATAGGCCATATAATGTTCTACCTCATTGATTTGAGCACGGATTTGTCCGGTGTTGCCCGAGGCCATATCTTGAAACTGTGATTGTAAATCCTGCGGTCCCTGTTTTAGTGATGCAAGTTGTGATTCTTCACCCTCGAGGGTTTCCTCGCGAAGAATTCCAAAGTTTGAGTAGCCAAGATCAGGCATGGCGATAATATTATTTGAGGAATCACTCAAAAAAGCGTAACCAGTTTGGCCAATCTTAATATTCAAAACCTGGGTGGTTATCGTTTCCAATTTAACATCGGCGCCAACCAC
>NZ_CEYOSI010000091.1:4151-12851 GCF_982879505.1 Candidatus Desulfolinea nitratireducens | reverse complement strand
ACTTTTCGCCTTATTTTTGGGGAAAATACAATAAAACTGTGTCATTTTTTCACGAATCTAATGGAAATATAGAGAATCGTCAAGCAACATCAGTGTTACTTATCTTTGAACAAAGAATTTTTTCCTCATACAATCGCGCTAATCATAGTTCAATGTAAATTCCAGCGCTCAAATAGGGGATTTAGTGCAAATAATCAGAAATATTGTTGTTCAAATTTTTAAACTCACCTGAATCAATGAGAATGGCTAAACGGGAGAGCACAAGAAGTTCGTGATCCAAAAGACTCACTGTTGAAACCTGACGCGCAAAGCTGTAGAATGGGAGTGAAGAATCTCCTACAAATCAGATCTACAACTTCCTCGACAGTGGATATTGGAACAATCATCTTCGCAGCTAACAAAGAAATAGCCCTCTTGTCCTGCCAAGGATGCCCTTGGTAATCCCTGGCCTGCATATGGCGGCAATGATGGGAATGCGATCTTTTATATTGGCGTGCTTGAATGGAAAGAGTAAATCATAATCTTGAAAGGATGAAATGATGGTTATAAAACCTTCTCACCGAAGTGTTCTCGTAGGGGTTGTCTTTGTTTTACTAATTTTATCTACAGGGGGCGTGCTAGCTCAAGAAGATGTTTTGCTCTATTCTCAAGATTTCGAAACTGGGCGGCCCGAAGAGTGGGAACTAGACCCCGGATGGGATGTTATCGAAAGTGATACCAGTCATGTCCTTGCGGGGCAGGGTCATGTTTGGGCTTCCCTGACAAGCGGCTCTTGGAGCGATTATCGCTTGCGCTTTAGGGTCAAATTAACCGGCGATGCCACCCTGCATGCTAACTTTCGCATGGCGGCTGGACCAAGTCGTTATTTTATTGGCCTGGGCCCCGAAGGTTCCTATCTTATTAAGCAAACAGGGCCAGATAGTTTTACAGAAAGCCTGGCAAATGCAGGTGGGCTTGGAGATGGCTGGAAAACTGTTGAAATCACTGGCTATGGGCCAACCATTACGGTAATAGTGGGAGAGCAGGTTGTGATGACTTATACCGATCCGGAACCTTTAGTAAGTGGTGGGGTCGCCTTTGAATCCCTGGCAGAATCACAGGTTCTGATTGATGATGTTGAGATATGGGGAGTGGGCTCTGTTCCCGTTCCGATAGCGGAAGTCCCATCCAGCGGAGAGCTTAGCTGGGTTCGTCTGGGCGGACCTCCCGGCGGCCTCGGGTATGACATCCGCTATAAATTTGACAATCCGGATATCTGGTATGTAACTGATGCTAATGCTGGAGTCCACATCAGCACAGATAATGGTCTGACATGGGAGCAAAGCAACCAGGGGATTGAAACGATTGGTGGCCCAGCAGGCGATGGTATCCCAGTTTTCTCGCTAACTGTTGATCCGCATGATCCCCAAATTATCTGGATAGGAACAGACAAAACGGGCGATATCTATAAATCGATGGATGGTGGCCGCACATGGCTAAAAAAAGCGGAGGGGATTATTCACGAACATGAAACCATTTTGAGCTTTCGTGGCTTTACAGTTGATCCGCGCACATCCGATGTTGTTTATGCCATGGGTGAATTGCAACGCCCTGGAAACAATGTTTGGGGTTTGGGGGTTGGTGGTGTTATCTACAAAACCGTCGATGGCGGTGAGCACTGGACGCGCATCTGGAATGGTGCAATTCCATCCAGCCTTGCGCGTTATATGTGGATCAATCCGCAGAATCCGGATGCGCTCTACGTATCTACAGGTATTTTTGATCGTGGTGCTGTAGGGGAAACAGATATTGAGACAAACCCAGATCCGTTTGGCGGGTTGGGCGTGCTTAAATCTACCGATGGTGGTGGTTCATGGCGTGTGTTGGGGGCTGAGAGCGGGTTGGATTTCCGTTATATCGGCAGCCTGTACATGCATCCGGAAAATCCTGATGTACTCTTTGCCGCTGCGGGACATGTTGTCCCTGATCCGGCATTTCAGTATTATCGGGATCAAGGTCACAGTCCACTTGGCATTTATCGCACAACGAATGGCGGTGAGAACTGGCAGCAAGTCCTTGAGCCTGAAGGTGATTTTTTCGTGCAGGTCTTCAGTTCGGTTGAGATATGCCCATCCAATTCAAATATTATATATGCTGGCAGTGATGTGGCCATTTATCGCAGTGAGGATGGTGGTAGCAACTGGGCTCTGATGGCTGGTGGCCTGCAAAGCTGGGGACCACCAGGAGTTGGTGCCGGATGGCCCATTGATATGCAATGCGACCCCCGCAATCCGGACCGAGTTTTTGCAAACAACTATGGTGGTGGCAATTTCTTGAGTGAAGATGGTGGAAAAACGTGGAAGAATGCCAGCACAGGTTATTCCGGGGCTCAGATCATTGGTGTTGCTGTAGATCCTTTTGACCCTGCACGTGTATTCGCGGCTGGGCGCAGCGGGGTTTGGTACAGCAATGATGGTGGACTGACGTGGCACGGTATCCATAACCCCGGTGAACACCAGCCTTTGGCAGGAGGGGAATGGGGCGGCGTTGCTTTTGATCCTGTCCGTAAAGACCACATCATTTTAGGAGGGCAACATGGTTTCCTGGAATGGGTTTCTGACGAAAATCGCTGGGCGCATCATATCCCCCCACCAAATTACTTCCCTGAAACCAGCGAGATTGAGTTTGCCCCCTCTGATCCAAAAATCGTTTATTCCGTTTCTGCCAACCACAACTCAATGGTTCACGCCGATGTGTATGAAAGTGGAAAAGGTATCGTTGTTTCACGCGATGGTGGCTCTAGTTGGAGTGATATAACCGGGGCGCAGTTTAATGATGCGATTTTGACCGATGTTTCGGTCGACTACACAAATGCGAACATAGTTTATGTTGCTTCACAAATCGGGTTGTTCAAATCCAAAGACGGTGGTGGAAGTTGGGATTCCCTTACGGGTTTATCCCAGGGTCAACCAGTACGTACAGTTGCTGTGAGTCCGGGAAATCCGAATAAACTTATTGCTGGTGTCCAATACCAGGGATTGTTTACAAGCGAAGATGGAGGCGATACTTGGAGACAACTCGCAGCAGGCCTGGAGCCTAACGGCATCCATCGCGATATTGTGTTTGATCGTACAAATCCGAATGTCGTGTATGTTGGTGACATCACAAGTGGTATCTATCAATCCACAGACGCAGGTGAAAGCTGGATTAAGATTACCCAAGGACTTAGCAACCGTGCTGTGACTAGCCTTTCAATTTCATCGGATGGACAGCATTTATACGCTGGAACTAGCGGAGGAGGAGTGTTTCGCTTAGATTTTAACGGTCAGCCACCTGAAGTCTCTGCTCAGCCTCCAATGCAGCCCGAATCACCTCCACAAGACGAGCCCGCTCTCCCGGGAGAACCAGAACCGCATCCTGGTGAGCCCACAGAAAAGCCAGCATCGAATGTACCTTGCCTGGGTGGACTTGCTCCTCTAGCTTTGATTGGTTTGGTTTGGATTTCGCGCCGCAAGAAGTAAGATCATGCACCGCATAAAGAAAGCATTTCTGCACCTATTAGTGGGGATATTATCTTTTGGGATTCTTATAACATCCTGTAAAGGGCCGGATACAACCTCGGGCATAATACTTGATGAATATGGCCCAGTAGCTGAAGCTGTAGTGCGTGTGCAAACCACCGAGAACTATACAATCTCCGATAGCGAAGGACATTTCTCGCTTTCTGGATTGGCTTCAGGCGAGGCCATCACTGTCACGGCCTGGAAATCCGGTTACTATATCGCGGGCGCGCAGGATGTTGTGCCGGGGATAAGTGATGTCGAAATACACCTTGAAGCACACACTGATTCTGACAATCCAGCTTATGAATGGCTGCCATCTCAGTATCATCCTGGCCAGGGTGAAGATCAGGGCTGTGCGGAGTGCCACAGCAATGCAAATTCAGAGCTTTCTTTTACCCTCCCCGTCGATGAATGGCTACAAGATGCGCATTCCCAAGCAGCAATAAATCCGCGCTTTGTCAGTATGTATTCAGGTACCGATATGCATGGAAACCAGAGTCCTCTTACCCTTTATGGGAGTAGCCGTGATTATGGTCGCTTCCCGTTGGGACCTGACCCAGATCAACCATACTTCGGTCCCGGCTATAAGCTTGATTTCCCGGATACGGCTGGCAACTGCGCAGCCTGTCATACGCCAGCCGCTTCTGTTAATGATCCCTATAGTGTAGACCCGACGACTGTGAACGATGTTCCCGCCGAAGGTGTTCCTTGTGACTTCTGTCACAAGGTATGGGGCGTGCGTCTTGACTCGACCTCCGGCCTGCCTCGCCCCAATATGCCGGGAGTCTTGTCGTATGAGTTTCGCCGCCCACCGGACGGACACCAGTTTTTTGCGGGCCCCTTTGATGATGTCGCACCAGGCGAAGATACCTATTCCCCATTGCAGCAGCAAAGCCAATTTTGTGCTCCCTGTCATTTTGGTGTATTCTGGGATACGTTGATCTACAATTCCTTTGGAGAGTGGCTGGAGAGTCCTTATAGTGATCCCAAGACCGGGCAAACCTGTCAGGATTGCCACATGCGGCCTATCGACGTGACACGTTTTGCTCTTCCGGAAGCAGGTGGACAGGCGCGTGATCCGTCTTCGATCTTCAGCCATCGTATGCCAGGCGCTGCGGACGAGGAAATCCTCCAAAATGCTGTCACAATGAACGTAGATACGCATCGAAAAGACGACAAGGTTATCGTTGAAGTAGAACTTATAAACGACCAGACGGGGCATCATATCCCCACCGATTCGCCGCTCCGTCATCTCATCTTGTTAGTGGAAGTTATAGATGAAAATGGTGAAAAGCTCCAACAACTCGAGGGACCTCTTGTGCCAGACTGGGGTGGTGTTGGCGAATACGCTGATGGGTATTTTGCTGGCGCGCCAGGTACAGCCTATGCCAAAATCCTGATGGAATTGTGGACAGAAATTTCCCCGAGTGGAGCTTATTGGAATCCTACCCGCATTGTCAGTGATAACCGCATCCCGGCGATGGGAAGTGATACGACGACTTATATATTTAAGACTTCCGAAGTTTCAGAAACTTCGGAAGTCTCAGTGACCTTACTCTTCCGCCGCGCCTTTATCGAACTAATGGATCAAAAAAGCTGGGATGTGCCAGACATCGTGATGAAAGCAGAAAATGTTAGATTGCCATGAGCCAGGCAATCTAAGTTTCATTACAAAGCTATATTCTGTAACCCTAGGGTTGGAAGCTACTGTTCTAAAACATGAACCTGAACAAAAAAGACACTCAATTGTGTTATTTGAGAGGTAGTATTGGAATCGAAAACCTTGTTAACAAGGTAAAGGACTCGAACCGCTATTTAGCAAATAAAACTTGTTTTCGACACTTTATCCCTTAAAACATCGTATAAACAGCAAGAAACCGCTCAACATCAAGTGTTGGCGGTTTCTTTGTTTTGAGTAGCGGGGGCAGGACTCGAACCTGCGACCTCCGGGTTATGAGTTCCAGTCTTGTGGAAGCCATCTTTGAAGGAAAAACTTTGCTTACGAGCTAACCCGACAGTCTACAGCTTATTGAGGTTTTTAGGTTTAGGGTAAAACCTAAATTGCATTTTACCATATTGACATTATTGTTCAGAGTCTGCCTATTGCCCTCCCTTGTTTCTCCTTTTTCGTTGTCGATACCCGAACTAATTTTTAAACTTCAGGAATTTACTTGTAAATTATTTCAGATAGATGTAAGATAATTAAACAACAACATTGCCAGCCATCCTCCATGCAAGCGTAGAACATTCTGCCAGGGTACATCAATAAGGATTTATCTAAGCTCTCACATTTGCCAGCGTAAACAATCAGCTACCTGTAATCACAAGATTGGAGAAAGATATGAGCTACGGTTTCATGGGTCAGCTGCTACGCGTAGACCTTACCAACCATACAATCACAGTCGAAGAGATAAACCAAACGTGGGCAAAACAATACCTGGGGGGAACTGGATTAGCTACAAAATACTTCTATGAGGAGGTTCCAAGCGGAATTGATCCACTGGGACCAGAAAATAAACTGATCTTCATGACCGGACCGCTGACTGGAACTGCATCGGCCAGCGCCAGCCGGTATTCGGTGGTGGCCAAATCTCCACAGACCAACCTGTGGGGACAGGCAAATTCCGGTGGCAGTTTCGGCCCGGTTCTGAAAAAGAGCGGCTATGACGGGATTATCTTTGAAGGTGTCTCCCCTACACCAGTTGCACTGCAAATCATTGACGGCAAGGCCGAGTTGCTTGACGCCTCTCACCTCTGGGGAAAGACTGTACCAGACACAGAGGATGCTTTGCAGGATAGCATCTCTCAAAAGCTGACCGTGGCTGCTATAGGGCAGGCTGGTGAGAACCTGGTGACCTACGCCGCGATTATGAACAACAAACATCGCGCTGCCGGACGCTGCGGGCTCGGGGCAGTGATGGGCTCCAAAAAACTCAAAGCAATCGCCTGTGTCGGATCGCAACCGGTCCAACTGGCGGACAAAAAAGGATTTCATGATGCCGCCACCAAGCAATTCGACTTGATCGACGAATCGATGCTCAAGGTCGGATTTGATGCTTTCGGGACCAATATGGTGGCAGATTTCGTACATGTCCGGGGCGGCTATCCCACCATGAATTGGCAGCAGGGAGTTTTCGATGGTATTGACGATGTCAATGCCCAGGCGATCATGGATACTGTGTTTGTGGAAGGAACCCGTTGTTTTGCCTGCCCGATCACCTGCGGACGGGGAACCGAGATCAAAGAAGGCAAATGGAAAGGGGATAAGGGCGAAGGACCGGAATACGAGTCAACTAACACACTGGGTAGCATGTGCGGTGTTTCAGACATTAACGCTATCACCAAATCCAATTACCTGTGTAACGAATACGGGCTAGATACGATCAGCACTGGCGCAACCATCGCCTTTGCAATGGAGTGCTTTGAAAAAGGAATCATCACCAAAGAACAGACTGATGGTCTTGAGATCACTTTTGGTGATGGAGACATGGTGGTAGCTCTGGTAAAAAAGATCGCCATTCGCGAGGGAATCGGCGATCTGCTTGCAAAGGGAACGAAGGCTGTCGCAGAAAAACTTGGCCAGGGTAGTGAGAAGTTTGCCATGCATGTCAAGGGCTTGGAATTGCCAGCCTATGACTCACGCGCTGCCAAAATCACTGGGTTGGGCTACGTGACCGCCAACCGCGGCGGTGACCACATGACCGGCTATATCCAAGGACCAACCTTCATGGACATTCCCTTCCTAATCGTAGATGATAGTAGCATTCGAGACCCATTCCAGGCCAACCCGGAGGAAGCCCATGTGCTGGTCGACATGGAGAACGCCTTGACGGTCCTGG
The DNA here is from genome assembly GCF_982879505.1 of Candidatus Desulfolinea nitratireducens. Taxonomy (NCBI): domain Bacteria; kingdom Bacillati; phylum Chloroflexota; class Anaerolineae; order Anaerolineales; genus Candidatus Desulfolinea; species Candidatus Desulfolinea nitratireducens. The sequence goes on along the minus strand of NZ_CEYOSI010000091.1, from coordinate 5,470 downwards.
ACGCTTTTGGGGGGTGCAAGTTTATGGGCATGCTGCTGCCTGCTGATGAACTGCTTGACCTTTATGTGAAAGCTACAGGCTGGTCAACCACGGTCGAGGACTTCCGTAAAGCAGGAGAACGGATCTACAACCTGACCCGGGCTGCTTGCGTTCGAGAAGGCGCTTCTCGCGAGGACGATGTGCTGCCAGAGCGGTTGATGGCACAACCGATACCGGGCGGCCCGGCCGAAGGGATGGTCAATGACCCGGAGATGCTCGAACTGATGAAAGATGCCTATTATGACTTCCGGGGATGGGACTCTGCCACGGGTATCCCTACCCAGGAAAAACTGCGGGAATTGGATCTTGAGGATCTGATCCCTGATCTATGGGGCTGATGCACAAGAAAGTGGAGTGAGGGCAACATGATCTATTCGGAAAAGCCCTGGCTGAAGAGCTACAAACTAGGGCCGTATAAGCTAAAGGAAAGCCTAAAGCCATATCCAAAAGAACCGGTCTTCAAGGCACTGGAGGATGCCGCCAAGAACTACCCTGGGCAAACGGCTGTTTTGTTTGAAGGGAAGGAGATCAAGTATCGTCAGTTGAAGGCTTTGGTGGACCGGCTGGCATCTGGCTTGGCCAAACTGGGGGTTGAGAAAGGCGATCGCGTTTGTCTGTTCCTGCCCAACTGCATCGAATTCATCCTGGGCGATTGGGCGGTGATGAAGACCGGGGCTGCGGTTGTTCCCACCAGCATCCTGCGCACCGACGAAGGTCTGCAACACGAGGTCGGAAGCTCGAATAGCCGGGTAATCATCTGCTCAGAAACGCAACTGGAAAGAGTCTTGGGAATCCGAAACCAGACGGAGTTGGAGCATATCCTGCTTACTTCCCAGAATGGCTACGGAGAACCCCTAAGGCAGGCCTCGCTTCCTGAGGGCGTACATGCGCTCACCGATATCCTGGAGCAGGGAGAAGACACTCCTCCGCAAGTAGAAATTGACCCGGAACATGATCTGTGTGAGCTGGGCTTTACTGGGGGCGCCACCGGTGTACCCAAGGGAGTCATGATAACCCACGCGAACCGCTATAACTGTATCAGACAGGGTTTGCCTTGGCTGATGGAGCCGATGCTACGCGGTTTCGCTGGCAAAGCATCAGTTCTGGTCGCAGTTCCGCTGTTTCATACATATGGTCACTACGTTTACCAATCAGCCGCTTATCTTGGTATGCGCGCGATCGTACTGCCAGACCCACGAGATACTACCCTGATGGCTAGAACCATCCAGGAGTTCCGCCCGTTTCTGATCACAGGCGTACCTACCCAGTTCATGCGCATC
>NZ_CEYOSI010000091.1:2317-4141 GCF_982879505.1 Candidatus Desulfolinea nitratireducens | reverse complement strand
AACTCCATGTTCCTGAGCGGCTCTGCTCCCCTGCCAGTGGAAGTTTCCAGGGCAGTCCAACAAAAGACGGGTGTGCCGATCTCAGAAGGCTATGGACTCACGGAAACATCGACCGTAGCCTCCATGAACGTTTCCGCCTTCTCCAAGATCACCGGGTTCATGCAAAAGGAAAAGCCCGGGATCGGGATTCCTACCCCGGATACCGAGTGCAAGCTGGTCGACCCGGATACAGGCGAGGAAGTGCCGCTGGGTGAGCCGGGAGAGATCGTGCTGCGTGGCCCGCAGGTGATGAAAGGCTACTGGCCTAAAGTCGGCTCCGGGTTGACGGAAACCGGCTGGTTGCACACTGGGGATATCGCTGTGATGGATGAAGATGGCTACATGCAGCTTGTTGACCGGATCAAGGATATGGTCAACATCTCGGGCATGAAAGTGTACACTACTACAGTCGATGAGGTGTTGTTCGCTCACCCTGCGATTCTGATGGCAGCCGCCTTCGGGGTACCAGACCCAGATGTGCCCGGCAGCGAGCGGGTTATGGCGGTCATTCAATTGAAGGAAGAATACAAGGGCAAGGTGTTTGAGGCAGAGATTATCCAGTTCTGCAAGAGTAAACTTGCACCCTACGCCATACCAAAAACCATCGAGTTGCGTGAGGAGCTACCACTGACAGTGACAGAGAAAGTGTTCAAAAAAGTATTGAGGGACGAGGTGATTGAAAAGACCCAGGCCCAATCTGAGAAATAAGGTTTGAAGAAAACAAGGAGAGACAAATGACAATCCGATACTGCTCGCCGGAATGGCTGGAAGAGGGCGCAAAGCTGTACCGCGCCACTGACCGCTTTGAAAACGCGCTCAAGAAGGTGACCACGAAGATCTTTTATCGCATCACCGCTGAACCCGACTGGGGCATCGAAAAGGACATCATATTTGGCGCCGAGGTCGAAGCTGGAAAATTGCTGGAACTGTCCTTCTACAATGAAACAGAATCACAAAACAGGGCCGACTTCATCCTGGCAGCCACCCCCCAGGTTTGGAAAAGCATCCTACGAAAAGACAAGAAGTTCATCTCGGAATTCATGCTGGGGAAGATCGCTTTGGAGTCAGGCAGCAAACCCGGCCTGCTGAAGATCACCCCGTATGCCAATCACTTCGTTGATGCTCTGACCCAGTTCGAGCTTCAATTCCCTGACGAGATGTCTGCAGAGGAACTGGAAGCCTACCGGGCTGACCTGTCTGAGTTCCGGGAGAAAACCAGCGTATGAAATGTTCTTGAGGTATAAGGTTTGATCATCAAAGTAAAGGGTTATCTGACGTACAGGGACGTAATCGGGCAACGAGAGGTTGAGCAGCGTGACAACACGCCGGTCTTGTTTCTTGACTTTATCCGCGAGCTGGCAACCAGGATTGGTGGTGAGCACGGCTGTGCCTTATTTGACGAAAATTCACGCACTGTTGGGCAGTCAGTGGCAATTATGCTCAACGGAATTCACTATAACCACCTCCCCGAAAGATTAAACACCGTGCTGCAAGACCAGGATGAGATCGCTGTGTTCCCGCCTGGGGCAGGTGGCTAATAAAGCAAACTCCCCTGAAGGGCTTGTTGTACGTCATCAGAAGAAACGGGACAAAAAGGGCAGGCTTCTAAGAGACTCCTTATTACCAGCCTGTTCTTCTCCCCAATATCTCCAACTTGGGATTAATACACGAAGCTGATAAACCCCGCGAGGGAATTTTTATTACGTCATCGAACCCTACGATCTAAGGTTCATGAAAAACTGTATTTTTAGGAAATGGCTTCTACAAGACTGGGACCTGCGACCA
>NZ_CEYOSI010000091.1:0-2307 GCF_982879505.1 Candidatus Desulfolinea nitratireducens | reverse complement strand
GATATTAAAGGAAAAAGCACCCGATTGGGTGCCTTTTTATAGCGGGGGCAGGACTCGAACCTGCGACCTCCGGGTTATGAGCCCGACGATCTATCTGTCGTGCACATAAACTTATGATCCCCGGGTGTTGATGCTGTAAAATAGAAAATCGTCTATTGAGTTCAACTTCTAATGATCTAACTGTCCACGTAACTCTTCTAAAGTATTTACTGGAAATTTGCAAGCGAAGCCTTCGCATACATAAGCTGTTGGAAGATCGTTTTTGAGTGTTCTGTTATTTAATAAAGCCGGCGCTTCTTCGGGGATAGGATGTGGTGTTGCTGCTATGACTGTATTTGGTCGATATTTTAACCGTGTTTCTTCAATAAGTGCCTGTGTTCCATCGCTATCAAGGTCTCCAATAATAGCAATCTGCTTGATTTGCTGAAATGCAAAATCTGTGCCTGATAACCATTGGGCAAAGGAGCTTGGATACATGGTTACGAATTCGCTCACTAGCCCTAGCGATTCTTCTGCTCGTTGGCGATAATCAGCATTCCCCGTGAAAGCATCCAGCTTGAGCAAGGCTTCAACTGCTAGAGCATTCCCTGACGGAATAGCGTTATCCTGCAATTCTTTCGGACGGATGGGTAAATCACTCTTTTTTGCTGCTTCGTTCGTGGTGTCGAAAAAACCACCTTCCGGGTCGCTGAACTTCCCGATCATCTCATCTGCGAGTTCTTGTGCTGCCACAAACCAACGATTATCGAAATCCGTTTGGTAAAGCTCAAGCAAGCCGAGGATCAAGGCGGCGTAGTCGGCAAGGAAAACTTCGCTGCCAACTCTACCTTTGCGCCATGCGCGGCGCAGTTCTCCGTCTGGGCGCAGGGCTGTGAGCAGGAAGTTTGCATTCTTCTGCGCGATGTCCAGGTAGTGTCCATTATCGAGTACGCGGGCGGCCTCAGCATAGGCGATCAACATCAAGCCATTCCATTCGGTCAGGACTTTGTCGTCTGTGCCGGGGCGGATGCGTTTGTCTCGTACGACCAATAATTCTTGATGGCATTGTGCTAATTTTATGGGAATCTCTTCTGGTGCAAGCGCGAAGCGGGCGGCAAGGGTTTTATCATCCAGTGTGCGTTGCAATACGATTTTCCCTTCCCAATTTCCTTGTGGGGTGATCCCATACGCTGCTTCAAATAGCGTATAGTCATCTTTCAGGACGCTTACAAGCTCTTCTTTTGTCCAAACGTAAAATTTGCCTTCAACACCTTCGGAGTCGGCATCAAGTGATGAATAAAATCCGCCTTGTTCATCGCGCATTTCACGCGAAAAAAAGGAAAGTGTTTCTTCGCAGATCTGGCGGTAATGGGGTTTGCCTGTGATCTGCCAAGCGTGCAGGTAGGCGCGGGCGAGCAGGGCATTATCGTAAGCCATCTTTTCAAAATGCGGGAGAAACCATTTGGCATCAGTGCTGTAGCGAGCAAAGCCGCCGCCGACCACATCGTAGATGCCGCCGCGTGCCATGGCGTCGAGGGCGTGCAGGGCGGGGGATTTTTCCGCATGGGCTTCAGTATCACGTAGCAGGAAATCGATGGTCATTGCCTGTGGGAATTTAGGCGCAGCCCCCCAGCCACCGTCTTGCCAGTCATAGACCTCCGTCAGTCGTTCCCGGGCAGTTTGGACCTGTTCGGGCGCGATACTTTTTTGATTACTAGTCATTCCTGCTTCGGTCTGGATCTGGCGTGTAAGCTGGTCGCCAACGCTGTCGATTTGGGCACGGTCATCGTGCCAAGACGCAGCAACTCCATTTAGCACCTGCTGGAAGGAAGGCATCTGGTAGCGCGGCTCGGGCGGGAAGTAAGTGCCACCATAGAAGGGTTTTAGATCGGGTGTCAGAAAAACGGACATGGGCCAGCCGCCTTGCTGGGTCAAGGCGACCACGGCCTTCATGTAAATGCTGTCAATATCTGGACGCTCTTCTCGATCTACTTTGATGTTGATGAAATATTTGTTCATGATCGCGGCAGTCTCTTCATCTTCGAAGGACTCGTGCGCCATCACATGGCACCAGTGGCAAGCAGCATAGCCGATTGAGAGAAAGATGGGTTTATCTTCGGCTTTGGCTTTGGAGATGGATTCATCGTTCCATTCATGCCAGTGGACCGGGTTCTCGGCATGTTGAAGAAGGTAGGGAGAAGCGGATTTTGAGAGGAGATTCATATTTTAATACCTGTGATTTATGGACATTATTTGTCTAATTATAAAGCAATCTGTTGGGAATTTTTACCAAATCCTTAGAGCGATCTTCAATGATGTAAGTTCTAG